>NZ_JBHZEJ010000071.1:0-47190 GCF_042756365.1 Streptomyces sp. NPDC059092 | reverse complement strand
TTTTGGTTTTGGGGGGGGTGGTTTTTGTTAATACGCTCCTGTTGGTATTTGGTCCTTGCGGCACCCCGTTTGCGCCGGGCCGGGTGGGGCCCCCGTAAGCCTTACGGGGCCCGCACGGTTCGTACGCCCCGGGGCGGCCCCGTCACACCGTGACCGGCAGTCCTTCCAGCCCCCGGATCACGAAGTTCGGCTTGCGCACCGGCCCCCCCGCCGGGCGCAGGCCGGGGGCCAGGTCCAGCAGCGCGGAGAGCGAGGCCGCCAGTTCGATACGGGCCAGCGGGGCGCCGACGCAGTAGTGGATGCCCGCGCTGAAGGAGATGTGCGGGTTGTCCCGGCGGGAGAGGTCCAGTGTCTCCGGGGCCGGGAAGACCGCCGGGTCGTGGTTGGCCGAGCCGAAGAGCAGGGCGACCTCGGCGCCGCGCGGCACGGTGGTGGTGCCGATCTCGATCTCGTCGAGCACCCACCGCTCGAAGAGCTGGAGCGGTGTGTCGTAGCGCATCAGCTCCTCCACCGCCGTGGGCAGCAGGGCCCGGTCCGCGCGGAGTGCGGCGAGCTGGCCGGGGTTGCGGAACAGCGCGTGCCAGCCGTTGACCGTGGCGTTCACCGTCGCCTCGTGTCCGGCGTTCAGGAGCAGGGCGCAGGTCGCGACCATCTCGGCCTCGGTCAGCTTCTCGCCGTTGTCGTGGGCCGCGATGAGACCCGAGATCAGGTCGTCGCCGGGCTTCTCCCGGCGCGCCGCGACGAGTTCACGCAGATACGCGGAGAACTCCCGTGAGGCGGTGACCGCGCGGCGGGCCGTCTCCTCGGGCGGATTCAGTTCGTACATCCCGCAGATCGCCGCCGACCACGGGCGCAGCAGCGGCCGGTCCGCCTCGGGCACGCCCAGCATCTCCGCGATGACCGCGACGGGCAGGGGCTCGGCGACGGCCGTCAGCAGATCGCCGCCGCCCTCCGCCACCAGCCGCTCCACCAGGGTGCGGGCGAGCCGCCGTACGTACGGGGCGAGTCGCTCGACGGTGCCCGGGGTGAACGCCTTCGACACCAGCCGCCGGATACGGGTGTGGTCCGGGGGCTCCAGCTCCAGCATCCCCTGGTCGTTCAGTTCGTGGAACGGCTCGTGTCCGGCCGGCGGCGGGTTCCTGCCGAACTCCTCGTGCGTGAAGCGGTGCCCGTAGGAGCGGCCCAGCCGCCGGTCGCGCAGCAGCGCGGAGACGTCCGCGTGGTGCGGGACGAGCCACTGGTCGCTCGGCTCGTAGTAGTGGGCCCGGCCGCGGGCCCGCAGTTCGGCGTAGGCGGGGTACGGGTCGGCGAGGAACGCGGGAGACCCAGGGTCGAAGTCGGGCATGCCAGGACCGTAACCGCGGGCGGCGGTCCGGCACCAGGGGCGGCCTTACGCGCGGGCGAGTTCGCGGCGCAGCCGGGTGAAGGGGCGGGGGCGGTTCGCGGAGAGGACGGCCGTGGGTCTGCCGTCGCGTTCGTAGACGGCGAGGAAGTCGCCCCGCGCCGGTTCGCCCTCCAGGACGCGTACGGTGTCGGTCGGCGCGCGGCGGCCGGCGAACTGTACCCGTACGCCGTACTGGTCGGACCAGAAGTAGGGCCGTCCCGTGTACGTGTCGACCGTGCGCCCCGCGAGGAGGTTGCGGACGGCCACGGACGGCTGTTCGACCGCGCTGGTCCAGTGTTCGGCCCGTACGTGCGCGCCCAGTTCCGGCTGGTGGACCCGGGCTACATCGCCGACGGCGACGACATGCGGCGCTCCGGTCACGCACCCCGCGTCACAGAGCACACCGTCGTCCACGGCGAGCCCGGAGCCGGCCAGCCAGTCGGTGCGCGGTGTGACACCGATGCCGACGACGACCACCTCGGCCGGGAGTGTGCGCCCGTCGGCCAGTTCCACGGACTCCACCCGGGTACGGCCGTGCAGCGCCACCACCCCCGCGCTGCACAGCAGTCGCGTACCGCGCAGGCCGTGCAGCGCGGCGAGCGCCGCCGCCATCTCGGCGCCGAGCTGGGGCAGGAGCGGCATCACGGCCGCCTCGACCACGCTGACGTCGTGGCCGAGTCCCCGGCAGGAGGAGGCGACTTCGGCGCCGACGAAGCCCGCGCCGATCACCACCACCCGGCGTGGCCCCGCGTGCAGATCGGCCCGCAGCGCCAGGGCGTCGTCGAGGGTGCGCAGTGTGTGAACGCCTCGCGGTGGCCGTCCCGTCCTACCGGGGAGGGTGCGGGCGGCGGCGCCGGTGGCGAGGACGAAGCCGTCGGCCCGGACCCGGCGCCCACCGGCCAGGGTGACCTCCCGTGCCCGCGGGTCGAGGCGCGCGGCGCGCTCGCCGAGCAGCCACTCGACGTCGAGCGTGCCCTCGTCCTCCGGTTCGAGCAGCCGCTCGGGGGCGGGCTCCTTCTCCTCGGTGAGGAACCGTTTGGAGAGCGGTGGGCGGTCGTACGGCCGGTGGCTCTCCTCCCCGATCACGGTGATCCGTCCGTCGTACCCCTGGTCGCGCAGCGCGCGTACGGCGTGGAGCCCGGAGAGCGAGCCGCCGATCACGGCGACCGACCTCATACGGCGCTGCCCTCGACCGTGGCGACGGCGACGGCGACGGCCACGATCACGGTTGCCGGAACCGCGACGCCGGCCGGAACGACAGCGGTCTCCGGAACGACAGCGGTCTCCGGGACGGCGACGCCGGCAAGAGCGGCCGACACCGCCGGCAGGACGCAGATGACACCGTCGACGATCTCGACCCGGTGGGTTCGGACCGGCCTGCGCGCGGGCAGGCAACTCGGCGCGCCGGTGCGCAGATCGAACGAGGCGGCGTGCAGCGGACATTCGACCTGGCAGTTCTCGACCCAGCCCTCGGAAAGGGAGGCATCCTGGTGCGTGCAGGTGTCGTCGATCGCGTAGAACGCGCTGTCGGTGTGGAACACGGCGATGGGTGGTTCCGTACCGATGCGTACGGCTTCGCCCTCCGGCAGATCTTCAAGACGGCAGACGGGAATCACAGGCCCCCCTCACGCGAATGAATATCGTACGGTTGTTCATGACGCATCGCGAGGCGCGATGCGCAACAGAATCCTGGCCGAACGCCCGGCCGTCAAGGGCTTCCAGAACTTCCGGAAAACGACGGCCGGATCGGATCGCCGGTGGATGGGATCGGAAACATGGCGGACACAACTGAAGAGACGAACGAGGGAAAGCGGGGGCCTTCGGGGTCCGTCCAGTCGGTCGACCGCGCGGTGAGCGTGCTGGAGATCCTGGCGCAGCACGGTGAGGCCGGAGTCACCGACATCGCCGACGAGTTGGGTGTCCACAAGTCGACCGCGTTCCGGCTGCTCGGGGTGTTGGAGAACCGGGGGCTGGTCGGCCAGGAGAAGGACCGCGGGAAGTACTACCTCGGCGCCGGCGTCCTGCGCCTGGCCGGCGCGGCCGCGCTGCGTCTGGACATCTCCCAGGAGGGGGTCGGGGTGATCAGGGCGCTGGCGGAGGAGACCGGGGAGACGGCCAACATCGCGATTCTGGACAGCGACGCCGCGGTCAACATCATGCAGGCGCGCGGGCCCGCCGCCGTCACCGCGCACAACTGGCTGGGGCGGCGCTTCGCGTTGCACGCGACGGCCACGGGCAAGGTGCTGATGGCCCATCTCCCGAAGGAGCGGCGCGAAGCGCTGCTCACGGAGCCGCCCACGCGCTTCACCGAGCGGACGGTCACCGATCGGGCCGCCCTGCGGGCGGAGTTGGCGACCGTGGCCGAGCAGGGGTACGCGTGCACGACGGAGGAGCTGGAGAGCGGGCTCAACGCCGTCGGGGCCGAGGTCAGGGCGCACGACGGCTCGATCATCGGAGCGATCGGGGTGTCCGGGCCCGCCTACCGCATGACCGGCGACTCGCTGCCGGGGACGGTCAAGAAGGTGGTGGAGGCGGCCCAGGAGCTGTCGCGCCGTATGGGGCACAGCGCCTGAACCACCATCTGACGAGCCGTCATATTTTGCCTGCGGTCGCGCCGGGACCGGTGAGCAGCACTTCCCCGGGGGTCTTTACCTGTCGTTAACCGGGCGCCCTTGACACCCCCTGCCGCCGTTCTCAGGATGTCTCACATAGCGCAACACGCACCGCACCGCGCAACAAGAAGGCGGGGTGGTGTGGCCGGCGCCCGCTGTCCGGCCACAGCCCCGCCGTGCCCTCGCACCGTCGCGCCCACCCCCTACGCCTCGCACGCTCCGGGTCCCTCGCACCCTCCGCGAACCCCACGGTTCGTGATCCGCGCATGCTCCGTGTTCCTCGCACGCCTCGTGAATTCCGTACGCTCCGTGAACCCGTACAGCGCACACCCCTGAACGCACCGATCCGAGGAGGGGTATGTCCCGCACGCCCACCACCGCAGCGCGCGTCGTCATCATCGGCGCCGGCATCGTCGGCTGCTCCCTCGCCGACGAGCTGACCTCCCGCGGCTGGAGCGACGTCACCGTACTGGAGCAGGGCCCGCTGCCCGCCCCCGGCGGTTCCACCTCGCACGCCCCCGGCCTGGTGTTCCGGACCAACCCCTCCAGGACCATGACCGAGTTCGCCGTCTACACGGCCGAGAAGTTCGCCGGGCTCGATGTCGACGGGCTGCCCTGCTTCCACCAGGTGGGCGGGCTGGAGGTCGCCACGACCCCCGAGCGGTGGGCCGATCTGCACCGCAAGGCCGGCCACGCCGCCTCCTGGGGTGTGGACGGCGAGCTGATCACTCCCGAGCGGTGCGCCGAGCTGTGGCCGCTGCTCGATCCCGGCCAGGTTCTCGGCGGCTTCCACACCCCCGGTGACGGTCTGGTCCGCGCCGTGCTCGCCTGCCGGGCGCAGACCCGCCGGGCCGAGGAGCGCGGTGCGCGCTTCCTGGAGCGGCACACCGTGACCGGGATCGAGCGGACGGACGGCAGGGTCACCGGGGTCGTCACCGACCGGGGGGCCTTCCCCGCCGATGTCGTGATCTCGGCGGCGGGCTTCTGGGGGCCGGTCATCGGCAGGCTGGCCGGGGTGCCCGTACCGCTGCTGCCGCTGGCCCATCAGTACGTGCGGACCGCCCCGCTGCCCGAACTGGACGGCGTCAACGATCCGCGTACGGAGGCAGGCCGGCCGATCCTGCGCTTCCAGGACGCCGATCTCTACTTCCGCGAACACACCGACCGGATCGGCATCGGCTCGTACGACCACCGTCCGCTGCCCGTCGACCCGTTCACCCTGCCCGCCTACGACGACGCCGAGGTCATGCCGTCCTCGCTCGCCTTCACCGAAAACGACTTCGCCCGCGGCTGGGAGCGGTCGGCGAGGCTGCTGCCCGCGCTCGCCACGTCCCGTGTCGAGGAGGGATTCAACGGGGTCTTCTCCTTCACCTCCGACGGCATGCCGGTCCTCGGTGAATCCCGTGAGCTGCGCGGATTCTGGCTGGCCGAGGCCGTGTGGGTGACCCACTCGGCCGGGGTGGCGAAGGCCGTCGCCGAGTGGCTGACGGACGGGCGGCCCTCGGTCGACGTCCACGAGTGCGATCTCCACCGCTTCGAGGACGTCCAGCTCTCCCCCGGTTACGTGGCCGAGCGGGGCGCGCGGCAGTTCGTCGAGGTGTACGACATCGTCCATCCGCTCCAGCCCGCCGAGCGGCCCCGGCCGCTGCGCGTCTCGCCCTTCCACGCCCGCCAGCGGGAGTTGGGGGCCGTGTTCCTGGAGAGCGGCGGGTGGGAACGGCCGCACTGGTACGAGGCGAACGCGCCGCTCGCCGCCTCGGTGGACGTCCCCGTACGCGACGCCTGGTCGGCCAGACACTGGTCGCCCATCGCGGCGGCCGAGGCGCGCGCCACCCGCGAGAGGGTCGCGCTGTACGACATGACACCGCTGCGAAGGCTGGAGGTCACCGGCGCCGGCGCCCTGGACTTCCTCCAGCGCATGACCACCAACCAGCTCGCGAAGAGACCCGGGGCGGTCACCTACACCCTGCTGCTGGACGGGGCCGGCGGGATCCGCAGCGACCTGACCGTCGCACGCCTCGGGGAACGGCACTTCCAGGTCGGCGCCAACAGCGCCCAGGACCTCGACTGGCTGCTGCGGCACGCACCCGACGACGTGCGGGTCAGGGACGCCACCTCCGGCACCTGCTGCGTGGGGGTCTGGGGGCCGCTCGCCCGCGCGCTGGTGCAGCCGCTGACCCGCGACGACTTCTCGCACCGGGCGTTCGGCTACTTCCGGGCCGGGCGGACCTGGATCGGGGACGTGCCGGTGACGGCGATGCGGCTGAGTTACGTCGGCGAGCTGGGCTGGGAGCTGTACACCGGCGCCGACACGGGGCTACGGCTGTGGGACACCCTGTGGGAGGCCGGGCGGGACCTCGGGGTGATCGCCGCCGGGCGCAGTGCCTTCGACAGTCTCCGGCTGGAGAAGGGGTACCGCGCCTGGGGCCAGGACATGACGACCGAGCATGACCCGTACGAGGCGGGCCTCGGCTTCGCCGTCCGGATGGACAAGGGTGACTTCACCGGTCGTGACGCGCTCGCGGGCCGCTCGGCGCGAAGCCCCGGGCGCAGGCTGGCGTGTCTGACGCTGGACGATCCGGCGGCGGTGGTGCTCGGCAAGGAGCCGGTGTACGCGGACGGTTCGGTGGTCGGGTACGTCACCAGTGCCGGGTACGGCTGGACGGTCGGCAGGACCGTGGCGTACGCCTGGCTGCCCGCGGCCCACGCGGTGCCGGGGACGGCCGTGTCCGTCGAGTACTTCGGTGAGAAGGTCCCGGCGACGGTGACCGAGGAGCCGCTGGTCGACCCGGGGATGTCCCGCATCCGCCGCTGACACCACGCCGGATGTCCCGCGCCCGCCGCTGACACCACCCGCTGACCCACGGCCCCGCCCTGGAGGAACGTATGGCACCGACGTACGACGTGATCGTCCTCGGACTCGGCGGTATGGGCTCGGCCGCCGCCTACCATCTCGCGGCGCGCGGCGTCCGGGTGCTGGGCCTGGAGCGGTTCGGCCCGGTCCACAACCGGGGCTCCAGCCACGGCGGTTCACGGATCACCCGGCAGTCCTACTTCGAGGACCCGGCGTACGTGCCGCTGCTGCTGCGCAGTTACGAGCTGTACGAGCGGCTGGAGCGGGACACCGGGCGCGAGGTGGCGACACTGTGCGGCGGTGTGATGGTGGGCCGCCCCGACAGTCTCGCCGTGTCGGGGTCGCTGCGCTCCGCGCTCCGGTGGGGCCTGCCGCACGACATGCTCGACGCGAAGGAGATCCGGCGCCGCTTCCCGACACTGACCCCGCGCGACGACGAGGTCGCCCTCTTCGAGGCACGGGCGGGTCTGGTCCGCCCGGAGAACACGGTCGCCGCCCATGTCCAACTGGCCACGCAGGCGGGCGCGGAGCTGCGTTTCGAGGAACCGGTGACCCGCTGGGAGGAACTGCCGGGCGGCGCGGGTGTACGGGTGCACACGCCCGAGGAATCGTACACAGCGGGCCAGTTGGTGATCTGTCCCGGCGCGTGGGCACCGGAGCTGCTGGCGGATCTGGGGGTGCCGTTCACCATCGAGCGGCAGGTCATGTACTGGTTCCGGCCGGAGGGCGGCACCGCACCCTTCCTCCCGGAGCACCATCCCATCTACATCTGGGAGGACGGGGACGGTGTGCAGGTGTACGGCTTCCCCGCCATCGACGGCCCCGGCGGCGGCGCCAAGGTCGCCTTCTTCCGCAAGGGCACGGTGTGCACCCCGGGGACCATCGACCGGACCGTACACGCGGACGAGGTCGAAGCGATGGCCTCGCACATGCGCCGCCACATCCCCTCCCTGCCGGGCGCCTTCCAGCAGGCGGCGACGTGCATGTACTCCAACACCCCCGACGAGCACTTCGTCATCACCCGACATCCGGCGCACCCGGCGTCCGTGGTCGTGGCCTGCGGTTTCTCCGGGCACGGCTTCAAGTTCGTCCCCGTGGTGGGGGAGATCGTCGCGGATCTCACGCTCACCGGCTCCACCGGTCACCCCATCGAACTGTTCGATCCGCGCCGGCTCTCCGCCGCGACCGCCTGAGAGGCAGAACCACCATGACGACCTCGCCCCCGTCCATGGAGAGCGGCACGTCCCCGAGCCTGATCTCCACGCTCCCGGGCCACTCCTACACCGACCCCGGGATCTTCGCGCTGGAGCAGGAGAAGATCTTCGAGTCGCTCTGGTTCTGCGCGGTGCGCGGCGCCGATCTCGCCGGGCCCGGCGCGTTCCGCACCGTACGGATCGGCCGCGAGTCGGTGCTCGTCACCCGCAACAGGAAGGGTGAGCCACGCGCCTTCCTCAATGTGTGCCGGCACCGGGGAGCCCGGCTGTGCGCGGAGGAGTCCGGCGTGGTGCGCCGCAACCTCCAGTGTCCGTACCACGCCTGGACCTACGACCTGGACGGGAAACTGATCGCGGCGCCCAACCTGGTGAAGATGCCGGACGTCGACCGGGTCGCCTACGGGCTGCGGCCGGTCGCGCTGCGGGAGTGGCTGGGGTACGTGTGGCTGTGCCTGGCCGAGGAGCCGCCGTCCTTCGAGGACACGGTGATGGGGGCGGCGGTGGAGCGGCTGGGCGACGCCGCGTCCATCGAGCGCTACCGCACCGAGGAGCTGGCGCTCGGCAAGCGCATCACCTACGACGTGCGGGCCAACTGGAAACTCATCGTCGAGAACTTCATGGAGTGCTACCACTGCGCCACGATCCACCCCGAACTCACCGAGATCCTACCGGAGTTCGCGGAGGGCTTCGCCGCCCAGTACTACGTGGGGCACGGGGCGGAGTTCGCACCGCAGGCGCGGGGCTTCACGGTGGACGGCAGCGCGGGCCCGGGCCGGCTGCCCTCGATCGCCGAGGAGCAGGACCGGCGCTACTACGCGATCACCGTGAAGCCGGCCGTCTTCGTCAACCTGGTCCCCGACCAGGTGATCCTGCACCGGATGTTCCCGCTCGCCGCGGACCGTACGGTCGTCGAGTGCGACTGGCTGTACGCGCCGGAGGTGGTGGCCAGGGGCGAGGACCTGTCCCAGTCGGTGGAACTGTTCCACCGCGTCAACGTCCAGGACTTCGACGCCTGCGAGCGCACCCAGCCGGGGATGAACTCCCGGGTCTACCGCGAGGGCGGGGTGCTCGTCCCCTCCGAGCATCACATCGGCGCCTTCCACCACTGGGTGACGGAGCGGCTGGGGAACCGGCCGGGCTGACAGCCCCGGCGCGGCCGTCGGGGCAGGTCGGTCGGATCAGGTCGCGGGAGCGGTGGCGCAGGCCGGGTGGCCCCATCCTTCGGGGTTCTTGGCGATGGACTCGCCCGCCGCGTAGGAGCGCCCGCAGCGGCAGCGGCCGGGGAACTTGGCGTTGAGGGTCCTGCGCGCCCCGGACTTCGACGCGGACGCACCGCCCGCCTTCGACGCCGTTCCCGTACGGGAGGAACCGGCCCTGCGGGCGCCCGGCGACCGTACGGTGTCGGGCGCGGCCGGGGGCTGCGGGGAGCCGTGCTCGGTGCCCGCGGCCCGCTGGGCGACGGCTGCCTGGCTCGCGGCGCGGTCGGCGAAGTCGTTGAGCCGGTCGCCGTCGACCTGGTGCGCGGGAACGTAACGGAACTCCACGGACCGGCCGCCGAGCAGGGAGTCGATCCGCGCGACCAGTTCCTGGTTGGCGACCGGCTTGCCCGAGGCGGTCTTCCAGCCCTTGCGCTTCCAGCCGGGCAGCCAGGTCGTGACGGCCTTCATCGCGTACTGGGAGTCCATCCGGACCTCCAGCGCGACCTCCGGGTCCGTGGCCGTCAACAGCCGCTCCAGGGCGGTGAGTTCCGCGACGTTGTTCGTCGCCGTGCCCAGCGGTCCCGCTTCCCAGCGGACGGGGGTCTCCTCGCCGTCCGCGATGACCCAGGCCCAGCCGGCGGGCCCGGGATTTCCTTTCGACGCCCCGTCACACGCGGCGATCACACGTTCAGCCATGCCGCAGATCATGCCAGGCTCCGGCCCGCCGGACGCCGGGCCCCCTCACGGGCGGGCCCGGAATCAGCCGGCCCGGGAGCGGCCCGGGGGCCGGGGCGGGGTCAGGAGGCGGATCCCCCACCGGGTCCCCCACCGGATTTCCGGGTGGATCCCGGGGTGGATCCCGGGGTGGGGAAGGTTTCCAGGAGGCGGGGCGGGGCGGCCTGCTTCCAGGAGTCCACCAGGATGTCGTACAGCTCGTCGCGATCGTCCAGGGCACGCAGCCGCACCCGGACCCACGCGGAGGCCGCTTCGTGGGCCGGCACCCAGAATTTCTCCGGCTCGGCGGCGATCAGCTCCGCCCGCTCGTACCGGGGGCAGCGGACCGCGAACGACGTCTCGTCGTCCGGGACGGTGATGAACATCTTT
Source organism: Streptomyces sp. NPDC059092 (assembly GCF_042756365.1). Taxonomy (NCBI): domain Bacteria; kingdom Bacillati; phylum Actinomycetota; class Actinomycetes; order Kitasatosporales; family Streptomycetaceae; genus Streptomyces; species Streptomyces sp. NPDC059092. The sequence continues at coordinate 36,823 of NZ_JBHZEJ010000071.1, read as the reverse complement.
CCCGCGACCCGGAAGGTCGGCATGGACCAGGCTTCCTTCTCCACCGTCTCCGGCAGGGACAGCGCGATACGGCGAACATCGTCGGAATCAATCACACGCGTCAGCGTAGACGGGGGCACTGACAGCCGGGCGGTACGCGGGGACGGGCGCCGCGCCACGCCCCGACCCCCGCCGTCCGGCCGCGGAAATCTCCGTCCGGCGGCAACCTTTCGCACGGCCGCGCCGACTGAGGGGGAAACCACCCCTCCGACGAAGGATGTCGCACGGTGCCCATTCCTTTCGATTCCCCCTCCCCCGCCGTGCGCCCCGGGTCACGGCTGTGGCGCCGTACGGCGCTCCTCTCCGCCGCGGTCACGGCCGCCGCCGGCCTCGGATCCGCCACCCTCGTGGTGCCCACGAGCGCGGCGACCGGCCCGGCGCCCGGGACGCCGCCCGCCGTCGCGGCGGCCACGACACGTACCGTCGCCGCCGACGGCTCCGCGCAGTACCGCACGGTCCAGGCCGCCGTCGACGCCTCCGCCGCCGGTGACACGGTGTCGATCGCCAAGGGCACGTACCGGGAGGTCATCAACGTCCCGACCTGCAAGAAGGGGCTGACGGTCAAGGGTGCCACCGGCAACGCCGAGGACATCGTGATCACCTACGACAACGCCTCGGGCACCAAGAAGCCCGACGGGTCGACGTACGGCACCGCGGGCAGCGCCACCGCGACCTTCTCCGCGAGCGACCTCACCGTCACCGGGGTGACCATCCAGAACACCTGGCTGCGGTCCGAGCACCCGGAGATCACCGACACGCAGGCGGTGGCCGTCAACGCGCAGGGCGACCGGCAGCTCTTCCGCAACGACCGGTTCATCGCCCACCAGGACACCGTCCTCAACTGGGCGCCGTCCGCCACCGGACAGTACCGCCAGTACTTCCGCAACTCCTTCATCAGCGGTGACGTCGACTTCATCTTCGGCAACGCGACCGCCGTCTACGACCGGGTCAACATCACCCTGCGCGACCGGGGCGCGGCGGCCGGCGGCAACAACGGCTATCTGTCGGCGCCGAACACCAACGCGGCGAAGAAGTACGGCTTCCTCATCACCGGTTCGACCATCAGCAGTTCGGCGGCGGCCAACACCTTCTCCCTCGGCCGCCCCTGGCACCCCACCTCCGACGCCGTCGGGCAACTGGTGATCCGTAACACCGCGCTGCCGGCCGCGGTGCGGATCGCCGCGCCGTGGGCGGACTTCGGCAGCTTCCCGTGGAAGTCGGCGCGCTTCCACGAGTACGCGAACACCGGTCCCGGCGCGACCGTCAACGCCAACCGGCCGCAGCTCACAGCGGCGCAGGCCGCCGAGTACACCGCCGCCGCGTACCTGGCCGGGACGGACGGCTGGAACCCGGTGAACTGACGGACGGGCCGGAGGCGGCCGACCGGGCGCGCTCCACCACGGGTTGCCCGATTCGCGCTCTTGACCGGGTCATGCCATGCCCTCAGGATGTCCCGCACACGGGCGGAGCCCCCACGCCCCACCGCTCAAGAAGCCTCGCCGCTCCGCTCCCCCACACCTCCACACCCAGGAGCCCCCATGCGACTGCGCATCCGCGGAAGCGGCGCCGTCCGCCGCAGACGGACCGTGACCCTCACCGCCCTCGCGCTCACCCTCGCCCTCGGCGCCGGTGCCACGGCCAACGGCGCCGACGACACCCCCTCGGCCGCCGCGGCCAGGGCCACCGCCGCCGAAGACCTCCAGCAGTACGAGATCCGGGCACACACCACCTCCACGACCCGCACGGCGCTCGCGGCGACCGGTGTGACCATCGACGAGGCGGACGGTGAGACCGTGGTGGTCTCCGCCCGCGCCGCCGAGGTCCGGAAGCTGCGCGCGCTGGGGTACGACCCCACTCCGCTCGGAGCCGTGCCCGACCGCTCCGCCGACGGCGACGCGGTGCCCTTCGACTTCCCCTCGGCCGACTCGACCTACCACAACTACGCCGAGATGACGAGCGAGATCAGCTCCGTCATCGCGGCGAACCCCGGCATCGTCAGTCAGCGGGTCATCGGCACCTCGTACCAGGGCCGCAACATCGTCGCCATCAAGATCAGCGACAATGTCGCCACCGACGAGAACGAGCCCGAGGTCCTGTTCACCCACCACCAGCACGCGCGTGAGCACCTCACCGTCGAGATGGCGCTGTACCTGCTCAAGAACCTGACGTCCGGATACGGCACCGACTCGCGCGTCACCGGCATCGTGAACAGCCGCGAGATCTGGATCGTGCCGGACCTCAACCCGGACGGCGGGGAGTACGACATCGCCACCGGCTCGTACCGGAGCTGGCGCAAGAACCGCCAGCCCAACTCCTCGTCCAGCGCGGTCGGTACGGACCTCAACCGCAACTGGGCCTACCGGTGGGGCTGCTGCGGCGGCTCCTCCGGCACCGCCTCGTCCGAGACGTACCGGGGCGCCGCCGCCGAGTCCGCGCCCGAGGTGAAGGTCGTGGCGGACTTCGTACGGAGCCGGACCGTCGGCGGCACCCAGCAGATCAAGGCGGCGATCGACTTCCACACCTACAGCGAGCTGGTGCTGTGGCCCTTCGGCTACACCACCGCGGACACCACCACCGGAATGACCGCGGACGACCGCAACGCGTTCGCCACCGTCGGGCGGAAGATGGCCGCGAGCAACGGCTACACCCCGGAACAGTCCAGCGACCTGTACATCACGGACGGCTCGATCGACGACTGGCTGTGGGGTACGCACAAGGTCTTCGCGTACACCTTCGAGATGTATCCGTCGTCGAGTTCGGGCGGCGGCTTCTACCCGCCCGACGAGGTGATCACCCGGGAGACGAGCAGGAACCGCGACGCGGTGCTGCAACTCCTGGAGAACGCGGACTGCATGTACCGCTCCATCGGCAAGGAGTCGCAGTACTGCTGACGGCATCCCCATGACGGGCGCGCCGGCGGCGACGTACCGCCGGCGACGTGACCTCCGGCCGAGGGCGGGGGGGCGTGCCCCGGGGGGGGGGCGGCGCTGTCGGCGGGGTGGGGGGGGGGGGGGGGGTGCGCCCTGTCGCGGATCCCCGGCGGCCGTCGCGGAGTCGGGGCGTCCACCGCCGGACGTACGACACCGGCCAAGTGTCCGGCCTCACGCGCCACTTGCCGCCATTCGCACACATGTCCCGGGCGATCGGGGTAGCGTCCCGATCCGAACGGACAGTCGGGCAAGCGGTGAAGGAGGCGGGCATGACGGAGCCATCCGATCACACGCGGCCCGGACGACGTACGGTGCTGGAACCGACGCATGTCATGCGCCGCCGGCGGCCCCGCGCGCTCTCCGACTTCAGCGAGCTCTTCCGGCCGGAGGACACCGGATCCGGATCCGAGGGACCGGAGGACGGCCGGGGCGAGGGCTGGGAGCACGTTCCGCTGGGCGAGAGGTCGTCCAGGCCGCCGAAGCCGCCGAACGCGTCGAAGCCTCCGGGGGCGTCCTGGGAGTCCCGCAGGGGCCGGGCGACCCCTGGCTCCTCCCAGGACACCACGGACACCGAGGAGTTGCCGCCCGTTCCCGCTCCTGGCGGTGAGGGCGGACGGAGCACCGCGGCAGGCCGGCCGCGCGGCGCCCGGTTCACCGTCTTCGCCGCCGTGGCCGCCGCCGGGGTGGTGGGCTTCGGGGTCGCACTGGTCCTCACCTGGGGCGGCACGGACGGCACGAGCGAGGCCGCCGAGCCGGCCCCTTCCCCGCCCACCACCGCGCCGCCCACCACCGCCCCGGCCCCCGACGCCCCGCCCGCGGCCGGCCCCGCCGACCCGGGCGAGGTCGCCCCCGTACTCCAGGAGGGCGACAGCGGCCCGGAGGTGAGCGACCTTCAGGAGCGGCTGCTGCGCATCCCCAACGTCTACGAGGGCGGCAGTGTCAGCGGTACGTACGACACGGCGCTCACCGAGGCCGTCGGCCGGTTCCAGCTCTGGTACGGAATCCGGGGCGACGAGACCGGCGTCTACGGCGACGACACCCGCGGCGACCTCGAATCCCGTACCGGCTCCTGACCGGCCGGGCCCGAACCGCTCGCACACCGCGCGGCGCCCGGGCCCGTACGCACACCGTCCGTGTCACACCGCGTCGGCCAACTCCGCTATCTGGTCGGCGAGATGCGGATCGGGGTGAGGGACGCTGCCGAACTCCTCGTCCCTCTCGATCGTCAGCCGCTGTACGGCCGCGCGCAGCGCGGGGCTCGGCGGGCGCCGCGGATCCACCGCCGTCGCACGGCCGAGGGTCAGCCGGCCGGCCGACGGGACCGTCCGGCCGGCGTCGAGGTCGGCGGCCTGGCCGGCCCAGTGCGCCGCGTCCCGGCGCTCGCCGCGGGCGAGATGGAGCAGGTGGAGGCAGTAGGCGGCCGTGGGGTTGCCCGCGCCCGCCGCGAACTGCCACCAGAACTGGGCGCCTTCGTGCCATCCGGCCAGATTGAGCAGGCAGGCGAAGTGCAGCGCGCCGTCCGGTTCGATACGGCGGGTGTTGGCGAGCCGGGCGAGCTGCCCGGCGGCGTCGATACCGTGCAGGGCGCGGGCCGAGAGGGCGTGGAGGTCCGTTCCGGCCTGGTCGTGGACGGTGGGGAGGAAGCCGCCGGGGGCGGCCGGCCCGCTCCGGGCGATGCCCGCCCGGCGGGCGACGGCGCTGTCGTACATCAGGGTGTCGGCGACGGTCCTGGCGATCTGCCGCCTGGAGACCGCCAGGTCGTAGTCGGCGAACGCGTCGGGGATCACGGCGTCCGTCAGAACGTCGTCGATGGTACGCGGGGACTGTGGCCGCATGCCTCTACTCCTTCTCCTCGTCGGTGGCCGTGTGCCGGGGCAGGCCCAGTCGCTGCGCGATCCGCCGTTTGGCCAGGCGCCGGTGGGAGCGGACCGTGTCGCGTTCGACGCCCATGATGCGGGCGACCTTGCAGGACGGATAGCCCAGCACGTACAGCAGCACGATCACGTCGTACTGCCGCTCGGGCAGGGAGGCTATGGCGGTGTAGAGGCCGAGGGCGGTCTCCATCACCTCGAACCGGCTCCGCACCGAGGCGAGTACGTCGCGGGCGGCGCGCTGGAACGCGGCGGTCTCCACCATCTGCGGGTCCAGGCCGGCCAGCCGCAGATGGGTGTCGACCCGTGCCTTCAGCAGCGCCCAGGCGTACGCCTCCGGGCTCGGCGTCCGGATGACGCGCTGCCAGTTGAGCGCGAGGTGCGCGAAGCAGCTCCGCACCACGGCCGTGGCCGCCGCCCTGTCCCCGAGCATCGTGTGGGCGTAGTTGAGGTACGCCTTCACGTAGAGGTCGTGGAACGCCTCCAGGGCGGGAGGCAGGCTGTACCGCACCTCGGCCAGGTACTCGCCGAGGTCGTCCCGCTCGTCCGGGGACGGGAGTTCCGCGTTCACGGCTGGACCTCCTCGTCACGGGCCGCGGGCGCGAGGGTCGCGCCCCGGGCGCCGGCGCGGTGGTGGTCCTCCACCAACGCGGCGGCTCCCACGCGCACCCCGGCGCGCAGCAGGCACCGGGTCAGGCGTCGCAGGTCCGGGGCGAAGACACGCACGGCGGTGGTGAACACCAGCAGAGCTAAGACGTCGTCGGTCGTCACGGCTTGTCCTTCTTCTTCTGGACAGCACCGCCAACCCCCGCCGGTGCTGGAGGACTTCGGTGTCCTCAAGAGGCAGGATTTCCGACCGGGACGGTCAAACGTGCAACGCGAACCCAAGAAAAAAATACGGAAAGCGACGCTCCCTTTACATCCAGGCACACGCGCCTCTCACGCAACAACGCCACGCGACCGCGCGAACACCCTCGGACACCGCTCCCGCCTGCACCGTTGCCACTCCGGCAGAGTCGCGCCGGGCGGCGCCCCGGCTCGCGACCGCCCGGAAACCGATCACGATGTGATACAGAACACACAACACCGAATCGCGGCCGGACATCGGGCACGCCGGCACACCGAGCGCGGGGACCGGGGGCCGCGGCCAGGCCCGGGGCCGCTCAGCCTCCCGGCGCGAAGCCGCCCGTCACCTCGGCCGTGACACCGGAGGAGACCGCCCGTGCCGTGTAGCGGTCGTCCTCGGCGTTGCGTCCGCCCTCGTCGTGGTTGTACTGGCCCGCGAAGACGTGCTCGCCGGCCGGTACGGTCGCGCCGTCCCGCAGCGTCCACCGGTAGACCAGCGCGCCGTCGCGCACACGGACGGAGACGGTGAAGTCCTGCTCGGGCAGCGACCGCCAGGAACCGGCGTCCTCGATCCCGCCGGTGGCGGCGACCCGCAGCTCCACGGTGAGCGACGTCAGCGGCTGCCCGGTCCGGAGCGTGATGTTGCTCTGCGCCCAGTAGGCGTTGCTGTGCGGGTCCACCACCCCGCCCGACCGCAGGAAGCCGCTCCGCGGGGTCGGGGAAGGGCCGGCCGAACCGGCCGGGGGGCGGTCCGGGACGGCGGGCGGGGTACGCGTGTCCGGCGGGGCGGCGGGGCGCGACGTCCCGGCCGTGGCGTGGTCCTCCGGGCTCCGGCTCGGCGACTGCTCCACCGGGGCGTGCGGGGGCGGGACGCCCGGGGCGGACTCCGCCGACGGTCGCGCCGGTTCCGGGGAGGCGGCCACCGTCTGGTTCGCCGCGCCCTGGGTGGAGACGAGCGCGAGCGCTCCGACGCCGAGCGCGCCGGCCGCCGCGGCCGTCACCACGGCCACGCGCAGCCAGCCCGCCGGACGGAGGGGCTGCGGGGCGCGCCCGGCCGTCCTCGGGCCCGCCATGCCGCGCTCCACGCGTGCGAGCATGTGCTCCCGGTCAGGACGGTGCTCACCGGCCGCCTCCCGCAACCGCGCGGGCAGGTCGTCGTCCACCATCAGCCCCTGCCTCCTTCGGTACGGTCCGCCGCCACCGTGGCACGCACCCGCTGCGCCGACGCCCCCGGGCCGAGCAGCCGTTGCAGCTCCGCCATCCCCCGGGAGGTCTGGCTCTTGACCGTACCCACCGAGATGCCGAGGGCCAGCGCCGTGTCCCGTTCGGAGAGGTCGAGGGCGTGGCGCAGCACCACGCAGGCGCGTTTGCGGAACGGCAGGCGCCGCAGTGCCGTCCGTACGTCGAGCACGGCGGGCACGTCGGGGCCGTCGAACCGGTCGCCGCGCTGTGACCAGAACAGCGCGACGCGGCGGCGCTCCCGCACGGCGCTGCGGATACGGGACTTGGCCAGGTTCGTGACCACCCCGCGGGCGTACGCGACGGGGTGGTCGGCCGCCCTGACACGGTCCCAGCGGCGCCAGAGCGCGAGCAGGGCGTCCGAGGCGAGATCGTCGGCCGTGTCGGCCTCGCCGGTCAACAGGTAGGCGAGCCGGGAGAGTTCGGCGTAGTGCCGTTCGAAGAACTCGTGGAATTCGGCGCTGGTGGGATCGTCGACGGCTGTGCCCACGATGCCGCTCCTTGTCTGCTTCCCGCTCGGTCACCGGCCGGGTCACGGCACCGAGATGCGGAGCGTAGCAGCGGGATCGGCCGAAGGCCCCTCCCGCTGCGCCCGGTCCGGGTCGTCTGCCTCACACACCGTCAATTACCGGCCAGTTCTGCCGCGTTGACGATTTTCCGGTCGCTGTCCGCCCGTGGGGACGGAGACCCCCTGGCGCGTACGGTGTCGCACGCGTACGCGCCAGGGGGCGGGCTCCGCGGCGCCCCGGACACCCGCAGGTGCCGGCGCGCGGCGGTCAGCGGTGGGCGGGGGTCAGCGGTGGGCGAACCAGCTCGCGGCGGGCAGGAGCTTCGTGTCGTACCCGAAGAGCGCCTGGTTCTCCCAGGCGTTGCCCGAGGACGGGTCCTGCGGGTCCCAGCCACTGCCCTTCACCGCGGTCCAGGCCGGTTCCCAGTAGACGATGCCCAGACCGCGTCCGCCCGGGACCGCCTCGACGACGTTCATCACGTCCCGGAGGTTGGCGGCCTGGCCGGCGGGGGTGGCCGGGTAGCCGGGCGCCAGTTGGCCGCTGGTCGCGATGTTGTTCTCCAGGAAGTCGCCGTTGGCGAGGGTGCTGGCGTACGCCGTCTCGGCGACGAGCACCGGCTTGCCGTAGCGGGCGGACACATCGTCCAGATTGGCCTGGAGCCCGGAGAGCGGTCCGTGCCAGTACCCGTAGTACGAGAGGGCGATCACGTCGAAGGGCACCTGCCGGGCCACCGCCTGGTCGAACCACCAGCGGGTGCCCCCGTTGTCGCCGCCCTTGGCGAGATGGAGCGCGATCTGTGTGGAGGAGGAGACGGCCTTCGCGGCCTGGGCGCCGGAGGTCAGCAGGCCGGCGAGCTGGGTCCAGTTGTCGGTGGAGCCCTCGGGCCAGAGCATGCCGCCGTTGATCTCGTTGCCGATCTGGACCATGTCGGCCGTGGTGCCCTGCGTCTTGAGGGCGTTCAGCACGTCGTAGGTGTGGTTGTAGACGTCCGTACGGAGCTGGCTGTACGTGTGCGAGGCCCAGGCGGCGGGCTTGGGCTGCTGGCCCGGGTCGGCCCAGCGGTCCGCGTAGTGGAAGTCGATCAGCACCTTCATGCCCTCGGCCTTGGCCCGCTTGGCCATGGCGAGGACACGGGCCTTGTTGTTGTAGCCGTCGGCCGGGTTCACCCACACCTTGAGCCGTACGTAGTTCATGCCCGCGCCGCGCAGCAGGCCGAGCGCGTTGCCGCTCTGCCCGCCCGTGCCGCTGTAGGTGGCGCCGAACGCCTCGTTCTTCGGGAGGGTGGAGAGGTCGCCGCCCTTGATACTCAGGCCGGTGGTGCCGGGCGCGAACGTCAGGTCGTCGAAGTTGGCCCACTCCCCCGCGCGCGCGTCGGAGTTGAGGCTGACGGTGCAGGCGCCGCCGGTCACCCGCACCGAGGTCACGACACGGATCCACGCGCCGTCGGCGGTGGGCGGCAGATCCGTACGCTGCTCGGCGCCGCCGCAGTTGCGCAGGGCGATGTACGTGGAGTTCTGGCCGCCGCTGGAGCGGACACGGGCGCTGAGTGTGTACGTACCGTCGGCCAGGCCCGTCAGGTACTGGTAGGTCTCGACCTTGTACGCCGAGGCCGCCCAGTGGGTGAGGCGGCGGCTGCCGCTGGAGCCGCCGCTCTCGGTGAACGAGGCGGCGTTCTGCCCGGCGGCCGAGTAGGTGGACCAGCCGGTGGGGGTGGCGGTGCCGGTGGCGTCGGACTCGAAGCCGGGGTTGGTGAGGGTCGTGGCGGCCTGGGCCTGCTGCGCGGGCAGCGCGGTCAGGAGCAGCGCGCCGAGTGCGGCGGTGGTGGTGGCTCCGAGTCGGGTGCGCCAGGTGCGGTGTGCGAGGTGCATCGTCGATGTCCCTTCGACCGATGGACGGACAGGCGGGTGTGTCCCGGTGGTGCTCGGCAATACCGTTGTGGTGCTCGGTGGTGCGTGTGCGGCTCGGTGGTGCGCGTGCGGTGCGGTGGTACGTGTACGGCAGCCTGTCCCCGGGCCCGGCGCGGCGGCGCGGGCCCGGGGGAGGCGGCGCTCAGTCGTCGAGCTTCACGACCCGTACGGCTCCGGCCGGCAGGGCGAGACCGCCCGAGGCCCGTTCACCGGTGAGGAGTTCGGTGCCCGCGGCGGGCAGCGGCACCTTGGCGTCCGTACCGGTGTGGTTGATGGCGAACAGGTACTCGCCGCTCTCCCCTGACCGGCGTACGACCTCGACGTCGTGCGGCAGTTCGGCGCGCGGCGCGATCCCCGCGTCGTCGGCGGCGGCGCCGAGGACCGTGTCGAGGGCGCCGGGGGCGAGCCGGGTGGAGACGTACCAGGCGGTGCCGCGGCCGAGGCGGTGGCGGGTGACGGCAGGGTGACCCGCGGCGAGTCCGTCGGCGTAGGTCCAGACCGTCTCGGCGCCGCGCGGGACGACGAACTCGCTCCACAGGTCGGCGGTCAGCTCCGCGCCGTCGGCCGCCGTGATCCGGACGCGCTCACCCTCGCCGAGCGGGGAGAACTCCTCGACGGTCAGGCCGAGGACGTCGCGCAGCACGCCGGGGTGGGCGCCGGGGTGGACGGCGTCGTGCTCGTCGACGATGCCGGAGAAGTACGAGACGACGAGGGTGCCGCCGTTCTCGACGTAGGCGCGCAGGTTACGGCCGGTCTCCTCGGTGGCGAGGTAGAGGGCGGGCACCACGACGAGCGGGTAGCGGGAGAGGTCGGCCTCGGGGTGGGCGAAGTCGACGGTGAGGTGGCGGTCGTAGAGCGCCTCGTAGAAGGAGTCGGCGCGCTCGCGGGCGTCATGGTCCTCGCTCGGCCGCCATTCGAGGCGCTGCGCCCACCAGGACTGCCAGTCCCAGACGACGGCGGCGTCGGCGACGGTACGGGTGGAGCGTACGGTGGCGAGGCTGTCCAGGTGGGCGCCGAGGCCGACGACCTCGCGCCAGACACGGCTGTCGGTGCCGGCGTGCGGCACCATCGAGGAGTGGAACTTCTCGGCGCCGCGCCGGGACTGGCGCCACTGGAAGAACAGCGCCCCCTCCGAGCCGCGTGCCACGTGGGCGAGGCTGTTGCGGGCCATCTGGCCGGGCGCCTTGGCCGGGTTGCGGGGCTGCCAGTTGACGCCGCTGGTGGAGTGTTCGAGCAGCAGCCAGGGAGAGCCGCCTGCCACGGAGCGGGTGAGGTCGGCGGCCATGGCGAGGTTCACGTGGGTGCGGCGGCCGTCGGTGATGAGGTAATGGTCGTTGGTGACGAGGTCGACCTCGCGGCCCCAGGCCCAGTAGTCGACGGACTCGCACTGGCTGAGGGCGGTCATGAAGTTGGTGGTGACGGGGATGCCGGGGGCGAGCCGGTGGAGCAGGTCGCGCTCCCGTACGAAGTTCTCGCGCATCGTGGCGTCGGCGAAGCGCGCGTAGTCGAGCCGGTGGGCGGGGTTGCACACGGTGGGGGTGGCCCTGGGCGGCTGGATCTCGTCGAAGGAGCCGTAGCGCTGGCCCCAGAAGGCGGTGCCCCAGGCGTCGTTGACCGCGTCGAGGTCCTGGTAGGTGGCGCGCAGCCAGGCTCGGAAGTGGTCGGCGCAGGTGTCGCAGTAACAGGCGCTGACGGGGACGCCGTACTCGTTGTGGACGTGCCACAGTGCCAGCGCGGGGTGGGATCCGTAGCGCAGGGCGAGCTGTTCCGTGATGGCGGCGGCGGCCTCGCGGTACGCCGGTGAGCTGTGGCAGATCGCGCCGCGTGAGCCGAACGCGTACCGCGTGCCCTCGCGGGTGACCGGGAGCGCGTCGGGGTGGTCGCGGTAGAACCAGGCGGGCGGGGCGACGGTGGGGGTGCCGAGGTCCACCCGTACGCCGTTCTCGTGGAGCAGGTCGATGACCCGGTCCAGCCAGCCGAAGTCGTACCGGCCAGGTTCCGGTTCGAGCAGCGCCCACGAGAAGATGCCGACCGACACCAGGTTGACGCCGGCCTCGCGCATGAGGCGGACGTCCTCCTGCCAGACGGCCTCCGGCCACTGCTCGGGGTTGTAGTCCCCGCCGAACGCGAGCCCCGGCAGGCCCTCGGGTGCGGTGTGCGGCATGGATTGCCTCCTGTGGTGCGGTACGGCCGGCGAGCGGACAGGGCCCTCGTGTGCGTCGGGTGTGGGAACGTGCACACATCGCAACGGGCCCGGTAGATCCAACATAACCGCACAGGAACAACCATTGACAAGTGTCCGGGACGTTTCTCTACTGTGAACGCTCACAGAGCAGGGCCGGTCCGCCGTCCGCAGGTCGGGGACCTCCGTCAGGGTTCTTCAGGGGAGTAACACCATGCAATTCACGACGCGCAGACGCCTCGTGGCCACGTCCCTCGCCATCGCGCTCGGCGCCACCGCGCTCGCCGCGTGCGGTTCCGGTTCCGGCGACGACGACGCGGGGGCCGACGGGCCGGCCGACCTCACCTACTGGGCCTGGGCCCCCGGCATGGACAAGGTCGCCGAGCTCTGGAACACGACGGAGGGCAAGAAGACCGGCATCAAGGTCACGGTGAAGAAGCAGGCGTCCGGCGACGACCTGGTCACCAAGATCATCACCGCGGCCAAGGCGAAGAAGGCCCCCGACCTGGTGCAGGCGGAGTACCAGGCGCTGCCGACGCTGGTCAGCAACGACGTCCTCGCGGACATCTCCGGCGATGTCAAGGGCGCGGAGGACAAGTTCGCCGCGGGCGTCTGGCAGCAGACCACGCTCGGGACGGACGCCGTCTACGCGGTCCCGCAGGACTCCGGGCCGATGATGTTCTACTACCGCGCGGACCTCTTCAAGAAGTACGGGCTCACCGTGCCCACCACCTGGGACGCGTTCGCCGAGACGGCCCGCGCACTGAAGAAGAAGGACCCGTCCAAGGCGCTGACGACGTTCTCCAGCAACGACGCGGGGCTCTTCGCCGGTCTCGCCCAGCAGGCGGGCGCCCAGTGGTGGACCACCAAGGGCGACACCTGGAACGTGGGGATCGACGACGCCGCCACGAAGAAGGTCGCGGACTTCTGGGGCGGTCTCGTCAAGGAGGGCGCCATCGACAACCAGCCCATGTACACCCCGTCCTGGAACAAGGCGCTCAACACCGGCAAGCAGATCGCCTGGGTCAGCGCGGTCTGGGCGCCGGGCACCCTGACGACCGCCGCGCCGGACACCGAGGACAAGTGGTCCATGGCCCCGCTGCCGCAGTGGGACGCGGCCAGGCCGACGACCGGGAGCTGGGGCGGCTCGTCCACCGGGGTCACCAACGACTCGCGGCACAAGAAGGCCGCAGCGAAGTTCGCCACCTGGCTGAACACCGACAGCGACGCGCTGGCCGCGCTGGTCAAGGAGGGCGGGATCTACCCGGCCGCCACCGCCGCGCAGACCGGCGGCGCGCTGAGCCAGGCCCCCGCGTTCTTCTCGAACCAGCCGGACTTCTACACCACGGCCGCCGAGATCGCGAAGAGCACCGCGCCCTCCGCGTGGGGCCCGAACGTGAACGTCGCGTACACCACCTTCCGCGACTCCTTCGCCACCGCGGCCAAGAACAAGTCGGGCTTCGGCGCGGCCCTGGCCACCATGCAGGAGTCCACCGTCGCCGACCTGAAGAAGCAGGGCTTCGAGGTCACCGGCTGATGGCCGCCACCCCGCGCCCGGCGGGCGGCTCAGGCCGCGCGCCGGGCTCCACCGGCACCGATCCCGGCACCACCGGTACCACCACCGTCGCCGTGCCGCCCGGCGCGCGCGGTCGCGGCGGGCGCCGCCCGCACAGCCGGGCGAGCCGGCAGGTGCGCAACGCGCCGTTCGCCTTCCTGCTGCCCGCCGTCGCGCTGTTCGCGCTCTTCTTCGCCCTGCCCATCGGGTACGCCCTCCATCTGAGCCTGCGCAAGGTCGAGGTCAAGGGGCTCGGCCTCGGCAGGGGCGCCCGCCAGGAGGTCTGGGCCGGGCTCTCCAACTACACGGACGCGCTCTCCGACTCCCAACTGCTCTCCAGCGCGCTGCGCGTGCTCGGGTACGGGGCGATCGTGGTCCCCGCGATGCTCGGCCTCGCGCTGGTCCTCGCCCTGATGCTGGACGCCGAGCGCACCCGGCTCAGCGGCTTCTCGCGGCTCGCGATCTTCCTGCCGTACGCGGTCCCCGGGGTGATCGCCGCGCTGATGTGGGGCTTCCTCTACCTGCCGGACGTGAGTCCCTTCTACTACCTGCTGGACAAGGCCGGACTGCCCCAGCCGAACCTGCTGGACGGCGGGCCGCTGTACCTCGCGCTGGCCAACATCGCCCTGTGGGGCGGCACCGGCTTCAACATGATCGTCATCTACACGTCGCTGCGCTCGATCCCCGTCGAGATCTACGAGGCGGCCCGGCTGGACGGCTGTTCGCAGCTCCAGACCGCGCTGCGGATCAAGATCCCGATCGTGGCGCCCGCGCTGGTGCTGACGTTCTTCTTCTCGATCATCGCGACCCTCCAGGTGTTCAGCGAACCCACCACCCTCAAGCCCCTGACCAACTCGCTCTCCACCACCTGGTCCCCGCTGATGAAGGTCTATCAGGACGCCTTCGTCAAGGGAGACATCTACTCGGCGGCGGCCACCTCCGTGGTCATCGCGGTCGTGACCCTCGTCCTGTCCTTCGGCTTCCTCAAGGCCGCGAACTCGCGTTCGAACCAGGGAGAGACCCCGTGAACGCTGTCACCACCCGCCGCGCCGCGCCCGCGGCCGGCACCACCCCGGGCACCGCGCAGGGGCCGCCGCCGGCCCGGCCGAAGCAACGGCGCCGGATCGCCTGGGTGCCCACGATCACCCTGTTCGTCGGCGCGCTCTACTGTCTGCTGCCCGTGGCGTGGATCGTGGTGGCCTCCACCAAGTCGGGCCGCGAACTGTTCTCCACCTTCACCTTCCTGCCCGGCACGGGCTTCACGGACAACGTCGCCGAACTGTCCGCGTACCGGGAGGGCGTCTACTGGCGGTGGATGCTCAACTCCCTGTTCTACTCAGGGGCCGGCGCCCTGCTCTCGACGGCGGTCTCCGCGCTGAGCGGGTACGCCCTCGCCGTCTACCGCTTCCGGGGCCGCGAGACGATCTTCAACGTGCTGCTCGCGGGCGTCCTGATGCCGCCGGTCATCCTCGCCGTACCGCAGTACCTGCTGATGGCGAAGGCCGACATGGCCGACAGCTATCTGTCCGTGCTGCTGCCGGTGATCCTCTCCCCGTACGGTGTCTACCTCGCCCGGATCTACGCGGCGGCGTCCGTACCGCGCGACGTGGTGGAGGCCGGCCGGATGGACGGCGGCGGCGAGTGGCGGATCTTCCGGTCGGTGGCGCTGCCGATGATGCTGCCGGGGCTGGTGACGGTGTTCCTCTTCCAGTTCGTGGCCATCTGGAACAACTTCCTCCTCCCCTACATCATGCTCGGCGACGACCAGAAGTTCCCCGTCACCCTGGGTCTCTACACCCTCCTCCAGCAGGGATCCAACACCCCGTCGCTCTACACTCTGGTCATCACGGGTGCGCTGCTCGCGGTGGTGCCACTGATCGCGCTGTTCCTGGTCATCCAGCGGTTCTGGAGCCTGGACCTGCTGTCCGGGGCCGTAAAGTCCTGACGCGACAGACACGATCACGAGAGAACGAACAGGTATGAACCGCACGGGCAGCAACGGCCGGCGCAAGCCGCCGACCATCCACGACGTGGCACGGGAGGCGGGTGTCTCCCGGGGCACCGTCTCGCGTGTCCTCAACGGCGGCCACTACGTGAGCCCGGCCGCCGAGGAAGCCGTCAACGCCGCGATCCGCAGGACGGGTTACGTCGTCAACCGGCATGCCCGCAGTCTCATCACGGGCCGCTCCGACTCGGTCGCCTTCCTGCTCACCGAGCCCCAGGAGCGGTTCTTCGAGGACCCCAACTTCAATGTGCTGCTGCGGGGTTGTACGCAGGCGCTGGCCGCGCACGACATCCCGCTGCTGCTGATGATCGCGGGGACCAAGGACGAACGGCGCCGGATCGCCCGCTACATCACCTCGGGCCACGTCGATGGCGTCCTGCTGGTGTCCAGCCACTCCGGCGACCGTGTCACCGAGCAACTGCGGGCGGCCCGGGTGCCGTTGGTGGCCTGCGGGAAACCGCTCGGGCAGAGTTCGAAGGTCAGCTACGTCGCGGCCGACGACCGGGACGGCGCGCGCGAGATGGTGCGCCATCTCGTACGCGGCGGGCGCCGCAGGATCGCCACGGTGACCGGTCCGCTGGACACCCCTGGCGGTACGGAGCGGCTGGCCGGCTACCGGGAGGTCCTGGCCGAGTCCGGTATCGAGGCCGACGACCGGCTGGTCGCCGCCGGTGACTACAGCCGGGCGAGCGGGGAGGCCGCCGCCGTGGAACTGCTGCGGCGGGCACCGGACCTGGACGCGGTGTTCGTCGCGTCGGACCTGATGGCGCGGGGGGTGCTCGCGGCGCTCGGGGACGCCGGGCGCCGGGTGCCCGAGGATGTCGCGGTGGGCGGTTTCGACGACTCGCCCGCGGCCCTGGACACCCGGCCCGCGCTGACCACGATCCGCCAGCCGTGGGACCGCATCAGCGCGGAGATGGTACGGGTGCTGCTCGCCCAGATCGGCGGGGAGGACACCTCCACGGTCATCCTCCCCACCGAACTGGTCCTGCGCGACTCGGCCTGACACCGGGGCCCGTCCCCGGACGCCCGGCCTGGCCGTCAGGCGGGCAGGGCGTCCCCGCAGCGGGCGCAGAACCGCGCGTCGCTCTCCCCGCAGAGGCGTCCGCACGCGGCGCAGACGCGGTTCAGCGCGCAGGGCGGCTCGCCGCCCTCGGCCGGCGGCGCCTGCACGCGGGCGGCGCCCGGTGCCGCGGTGGCGACCGTCAGTCCGGGCCGGCGCGGGTGCGCGGTCAGATAGACCAGGCCGCGGTCGCCCGCGGTCAGCGAGCGGCGCGAGGTCCTGGGCAGCCACACCACCGCGTGCGGGGCGAGCGGCTCGGTCCCGGCGGGTGTGCCGAGCGTCCCGTCGCCGTCCAGGACGACGAGCAGGACGTCGAGCACGTCGTCGCTGTGCTCGGCGACGCCCGCGCCCGGCGGCAGCCGTACGACGTTGGCGTCCAGGGCCCGTCCGGGCTCGGCCAGTTTCCACAGCGCGCCCTGCCGGTCGGCGGCGGCCCGGGCGAGATCCTCGTCGAGGGTGACCAGGACGCGGGCGGTTGCGGGCGGCGTCATCGACGGGGCTCCAGACGTGGTGCGGCGGACAGCCCCACCATCATAGTGACGGGGCCGGGCCGCACCTCCCGGCCGCGGCACCGGCCGCGGGCGTCAGGCCGCGCGGCGGATCGCCGGAAGGACGTAGCCGCCGTCGAGGAGCGCGGGGCGCGGCTGGTACAGCCGCAGGACGGGGCGGAAGCGTCCGGGCGGGGTGGGCAGCCAGTTGGCGGCCTCTTCCCCGCTCTCCGGGCGGTCGGCCCGCAGATGGAGCGTGAGCGAACCGTCGGCGGCGCGGCGCAGCCCCGGGGTGCGGTCGCCGATCGCGTACCGGTCGAGGGGGTTGCCGACGAGGTGGTACTCGGGCAGGTCGTACATGGTGAGCGACCAGAACGCGTCGACGGGCGGCGGCTGTTCGAAGCGGAGCGTGTAGGGGTGGCGCCCCTCCAGCGGCTCTCCGTCCGCGTCGTTCCAGATCATCGCGTAGGCGGCTTCGTAACCATGGCCGCCCCACAGGTCGGTGCGGGCCGCCGCGGCCCGCAGCAGCCGCGCCGCGCCCCGGTCGCGGACCGTCCACTCCGGGCCGGTCAGGACGCCCGTCCCGAGGAAGTCCGCGTTGTGGTCGAAGGCGTGGTAGGCGAGCCGCCAGCCGTTCTGCTCCGGGCCCTCGGCGTGCGCGGCGGCGTACTCGACGCGCTCCCTGCCCTCGGTGAACCCCTCGCGCAGGGCGTCGGCCAGTTCGGGCTCCGGCGCCGGGTAGGGGCTCGACGGGGCCAGCAGGCCGAGCGGCGCGAAGCGGCGCTGGTACTCCGCGTCGACGGGGGCCGGCGGGAACGCCGCCATCCGTACCCGCAGCTTCTCGAAGAACATCAGGGTGCCGTCGGTGACGTCCGGGTCGGAGAGCGGCAGGCCCGCGAGAGGTGCGGCGGTGCCACCGCCGGCGCCGGGCGCGTACGGCTCCAGGCGGGTGGCCCGCTGGAGCGCGGCGGTGGCGGCGAGGTCCCCGGCGCCCTCGTACGCCCAGCGGCCGGCGAGCGAGGCCACCGCGGTGGGGCAGGCGATCCGGGTGGTCCCGGCCGGGACCTCGCCGCTCCATCCGGGCCCGGTGAGCAGGAAGCGGCCGGCTGCGGTGCCGGTGGCGCGCCGTCCGACATAGGCGAAGGTGTTGGTCCACGCGTCCACGAACCGCAGGACGTAGTAGCGGTCGGCCGTGTCGGGCACGGTCAGCAGCAGCGGGCCGCCGGAGAGGTCGAGCTGGGCCACGGAGTGGACGGTGTCGTTGTCGACGCCGGGGAAGCTGTCCCACGGCCCGGCCGGCCCGGCGCTGTGGGACAGGGTGTTGAAGGGCGCGGGCGGTACCAGGCCGAGGCCGGCGTGGGTGAAGCGGTCGGCCTGGTCCAGGTTGAACACCATCGGATAGCCGTAGACGTACGCCTCGGCCGCCAGCGCCCGCAGATCACTCATGCCGTCCGCCTCTCCGTCGCGTCCGGTGGAGGACGTCCCGTCCTGTTGTACGTCCCTGTCCCGTCACCGGGGTGCGGCCATCGTCGGCCGCCGAAGGCGGGGCCCGCCATCCGGCGGACGCTGTCCGGGTGAGTACGGGTCCGGGTGCGTACGGGCCAGAGTGCGTACGGGTCCGGGTGCGTACGGGCTCCCCGCCACCGCCGGACACACGAACAAGTCTTCACGTGTCGACGGATATACGATGAGCCCATGGGACACGGAGTCGACGCACGCGCCACACCGACCGGACATCTCGACGCGGACTCCGCCGCCACCATCGCCGCCACGCTCCAGGCGCTGGCCACCCCCTCCCGGCTGATGATCCTGACCCGGCTGCGGCAGAGCGCCTGCGGGGTGACGGAGCTGGCCGGGGCCGTCGAGATGGAGCAGTCGGCCGTCTCCCACCAGTTGCGTCTGCTGCGGGCGCTGGGGCTGGTCACCGGGGTGCGGCAGGGCCGCCGCATCGTCTACAGCCTGTACGACGACCATGTCGCGCGGCTGCTCGACGAGGCCGTCTACCACATCGAGCACCTGCGCCTCGGCGCCCGCGATCTGCCCGTACGCCCCGAGGCGTAGGACGGGACCCGCGTACGCCGGCCGGACCCGGACGGCGTACGGGCCCCGGGCCCGACGGTGGGACCGTCCGGCCCCTCCTGGGGCGTCGCCGGACTCCTCACGCGCGGTTCGGGGATAGTGCGGCCGGTCACCCCGTACGCACCGCGCCACGCCGACCGGCCCGCGCGGGAGGGAACGGAGCCCGCCATCCCCCTCGTCCTGCCGTCACCGCGGTCCGCTCCCGGCCCGGTGGCCCCCGCGCCGCCACCCGCCGCCGCGCCGTCGCCGCGGGCGCTGGACTCGCGGGCGCTCGCCGTGGTCGCCCCGGCCACACTGGCGCTGGCGCTCGGGGTGTGGGGGATCCGGCGCGGCGGGACGCTCTGGGGCGACGAGGCCGTCACGTACGAGGTGGCCCACCGCGCCCCGTGGCAGATCTGGCACACCGCCGGCCAGGTCGACGCGGTCCACGGCCTCTACTACCTGCTGATGCACGGGGCCTTCGGCCTCTGGGACGGCGGGCTCGTGGCGCTGCGGCTGCCGTCCGTGCTCGCGGTGGCGGCGGCGTCCGCCGGGGTCGCGCTGCTCGGCCGCGCGCTCGCCGGGGAGCGCGCCGGGCTCCTGGCCGGGCTGGTACTGCCGCTGCTCCCGGCCGTGCAGCGGTACGCGCAGGAGGGCCGGTCGTACGCGCTGGTGTGCGCGCTGGTCACCTGGGCGAGCTGGCTGCTGGTGCGCGCGCTCGGGCGGCCGTCGCGGCGGCGCCGGTGGGCCGCGTACGCCGGGGTGCTGCTGACCGCCTGTCTGCTGCACGAGTTCGCGGTGCTGACGCTGTTCGCCCACGGGGTGACGGTGGTGTGTTCCGGGGCGTCCCGGCGGACCGTACGGGCGTGGGCCGCCGCCGCGGGCGCGGTGGGCGCCGGGCTGCTGCCGCTCGCGCTCTTCAGTACGACGCAGTCGGCGCAGGTCGACTGGATCGGTGCCCCGGGCGTCCGGCACGTCCTGGGCTTCGCCGTGGTGAGCGCGGTGGGTGTGGTGTGTGCCCGTACGGCGCCGCGCGGGTCCGGCGCCGTCGCCCGCCACCGCCCCGCCGCGCCACCGGTCCCCCGGCTGGAAACACTGGCGCTGCCGCTGCTGATCCTGCCGAGCGCGCTGCTGATGGCGCTCACCCCGTTGCGGCCGTTCTACGTCGAGCGCTACGTCCTCTCGTACACCGTCGGTCTCGCGCTGCTCCTCGGCGCCGCGCTCGACCGGTGCCGGACCCCGGGGGACGCGGCCCGCGCGCGGCGCCGGGCGGTGTCCGTCCTGGCGGTGGCGGCCGCGCTGGCCGCGCTGTGCCCGGTGGGCACGCATCTGCGGACCCCGCAGAGCCGCCAGAACGACGCCACCGCCGTCGCCCGCGCCGTACGGGAGTCGGCGCGCCGCGGTGACGGTCTGCTCTTCATGCCGGCGCGGCGCCGGGTGTGGACGCTCGCGCGGCCCGGCGAGTTCCGGGGGCTGGCTGATCTCGCCCTCGACCGCTCCCCCGTCGCGTCGCACACCCTGCACGGCACGGAGCTGCCGGCGGGGCGGGTGCGCGCCCGGATGCTGGCGGCGCGGCGGATCGTGGCCGTACGGGATCTGCCCGGCCAGCCGCTGGAGGCGACGGGCCCGGAGGCCGTCAAACGCGCGGTGCTGCGGACGTACTTCGAGGAGTGCGGCGGCCGGACCGTGACCCGGGCCCGGATCACGGTCCACGCCCGCCGGGGCCACTGCTGAGCCGTCCGGGCGGTGTGCCCGCGTGCGGTACGGCGGGACGTCGGACCCGGGGGCCGGCGCCGCGGTACCGTGCCGGCTCACGGTCCCGCTGTCACGCCTGCGGCCGGCTCTCCGGTTTCCAGAGGCCCGAGCGGCGCAGGGCCGCCGGGCAGTGCCGGTAGATCTCGTCGATCTCCACCAGCAGGGCGAGCAGCGGGCGTTGGCCCTTCAGGGTCATCCCGTCGAAGAACGGCGCGTCGGTGAGGATGCGCGCCCGTCCGTTGACGCGGAGCACCTCCGTGCTGCCGGGCACGAGATGGACCAGGCCGACGTGGTGGTTCTCCAGGATGTTGTGGAAGCTGTCGGCCCGCCGGTTGCCCGGCCGGTCCGGGAGGACCAGGGTGCGGGAGTCCAGGGCTCGGACGAAACCCGGCACGTCGCCGCGCGGTGAGGCGTCACAGTTGCCCCGGCTGTCGGAGGTGGAGAGCAGACAGAACGGCGAGCGTGCCAGCAGCTCCAGGTCGTCGGGGATCAGCCGGTCCCTGACCTTGTCGATCACGATCGGGTGCGGCGTGCCGAGCAGTTCGCGCAGTTCGTCGGCGGACCGCAGTTCGCGGTGGTCCGAGCGGTCGGCCGGCCGGTCGTCGAGCGGGGCGAGGGGGAACGCTCCGGTCTGCGTCGTCGCGGGGTGGGGCAAGGTTCTTCTCCCGTGTACGGGGCCGGGCGGGGGCGGGGCCGAACCGTGGATCAGTAATGTTAGGCTCACCTTACTTTATGGTTTCAACAGGTTCCGTGGCGCGGTCGGCCGTGCCAGGAACAGCACAGTGAGGGCATGCCAGATGCACGGT
Organism: Streptomyces sp. NPDC059092; assembly: GCF_042756365.1. Lineage (NCBI taxonomy): Bacteria > Bacillati > Actinomycetota > Actinomycetes > Kitasatosporales > Streptomycetaceae > Streptomyces > Streptomyces sp. NPDC059092. The sequence continues at coordinate 15,570 of NZ_JBHZEJ010000071.1, read as the reverse complement.
GGGACGCTCCGCGCGAAGGCCCACGAAGCGTGAGGGCGCACTCCGGGGCCCGGACCGGGCCCGGCTCCGCCGACCGGTCCGCCGCTGAGCCCGCCGAGGCACCCGCCGACCGCACCTCCCCCACCGCGCGCAGGGGGCGTCCGCTCCTCGGCGCCGGCCTGCTGGTGACCGCGGGGCTGCTGGTGGTGGCGGTCTGGGCCAGTCTCGCGTTCGGTTCCGGTGACGCCGCGAGCGGCGATGTGCTGCGGGCCCTGTTCGCTCAGGATCTGTCCGAGAAGGCGCAGCTCATCGTCTGGGAGGAGCGCGTTCCGCGTACCGTCGCCGGGCTGATGGCGGGGGTCGCGCTGGGGCTCGCCGGGGCGGTCATGCAGGGCGTGGCCCGTAACCCGCTGGCCGACCCGGGCATTCTCGGTGTCAACGCCGGTGCCTCGGTGGCCGTGGTGACGGCGATCGGTCTGCTCGGCTTCGGTTCGCCGTCCGAGTACATCTGGTTCGGACTCCTGGGCGCGTTCGCCGCGACCGTACTGGTCTACAGCGTCGGTTCGCTGGGACGGGACGGCGCCACGCCGGTGAAGCTGGCGCTGGCCGGGGCCGCGACCAGCGCCATTCTGGGCTCGGTGACCACCGCCATTCTGCTGACGGACCGTCAGGTCTTCGACCGGTTCCGGTTCTGGAAGGTCGGTTCGCTGGCCGGTCGGGACGCCGAACTGCTCTGGCAGGCGCTGCCGTTCATCGCCGTGGGGGTGGTGCTCGCCATGGCGCTGGGGCCGCGGCTCAACACACTGTCGCTGGGCGACGACCTGGCGCGGGCGCTGGGCCAGCGGGTGGGCACGGCGCGGCTCGTGTCCGCGGCGACGGTGATGGTGCTGTGCGGCACGGCCACCGCGGTCGTCGGCCCCATCGCCTTCGTCGGTCTGGTCGTACCGCACGCGGCCCGGATGTTCACCGGACCCGACTACCGCTGGATCCTCCCGTACAGCGCGCTGCTGGCGCCCGTGCTGATGCTGGTCTCCGACATCGTGGGACGGCTGATCGCCCGGCCCGGTGAGGTGCAGGTGGGGATCGTGACGGCGGTACTCGGGGCCGTGCCCTTCGTGATTCTGGTGCGCCGTCGTCATCTGGTGGAGCTGTGAAGGATCTGACCGCTGGAGTGGGAGAGAACCCGACCGGCCCGGACGGCCGGCCCGACGGCCGTTCCGGGGAACGGCCGGACGCGCGGCTGACCGCGGCTGTTGCGGATGTCGTACGGGCGCGGCGTTCCGGGAGGACCCGGTCCGCGGTGGTCTGCGGGGCGCTGAGCGCCGCCGTACTGGCCGCGTTGTGCGTGTCGCTGGCTGTCGGCGACCTGTTCGTCCCGCTGGACGAGGTGGTCGCGACCCTGGCCGGTGGCGGGGACGGGGGCGCCCGGTTCGTCATCCTCGAACTGCGGCTGCCGCGCGCGCTGATCGGCCTGCTGGTCGGGGCGGCCTTCGGGCTCTCGGGCGCCGTGTTCCAGACGCTGCTGCGCAACCCGCTGGCCAGTCCCGATGTGATCGGGATCAGTTCGGGGGCGGGCGTGGCCGGGGTGCTGGCCAGTGTGGCCTTCGGCGCCAGTGGTTACGCCCTCTCCGCCAGTGCCCTGGCGGGCGCGCTGGTGACGGCGGCGGCGATCTACGCGCTCGCGTGGCGCGGCGGTGTCGCCGGGTACCGGCTCATCCTGGTCGGGATCGGGATCGGCGCGGCGCTGTCCAGCATGATCTCCCACCTGCTGACGAGTTCGAACCTGTCCGAGGCGCAGAACGCCCTCGCGTGGCTGACGGGCAGCCTCAACGGCCGGTCCTGGGACCAGCTCCGGCCGCTCGTGGTGGCCCTGGCACTCCTCGTGCCGCCGACGTTCCTCGCGGCGCGGCCCCTTCGTACCCTGCAACTGGGCGACGAGACCGCGGTGGGGCTCGGCACCCGGGTGGAGCGCGCCCGGCTGGCGCTGGTCCTCTGCGCGGTCGCGCTGGCCGGGGTGGCGACCGCCGCGGCGGGCCCGGTGGCGTTCGTGGCGTTCGTCTCCGCGCCCATCGCCCGCCGGCTGGTGCCGCGCCGGGGCGCCGCGCTGCTGCCCGCCGCGCTGACCGGGGCGCTGATCGTGCTGGTCGCGGACTTCGCCGCGCAGCATCTGCTGGGTTCCACCCAGTTCCCGGTGGGTGTGGTGACGGGTGTGATCGGCGCGCCCTATCTGCTGTGGCTCCTGGCCCGCGCCAACCGGGCGGGCAGGGGAGGCTAGGGTCTTTCGTTCGGATCTGGCTGGATCAGGGAGCGCCCGCCGCGTCAGCGGCTGATGTGGCCCGTTGGCGCCGTGGATCGCAAGACGGAGGAGGGAAGCGACGTGGGAGCGGATGGGGTCTCCCCTGGCCGAGCGAAGCCGGGACCTTGGGGATGACCGACGACAACGCCGCGAGGCGCGGCCCGCCGCGTCAGCGGCTGATGTCACTGCGGGCACGCGAGCCCAGCAAGATCCAAACGAAAGACCCCAGGTGACACACGGGAAGGATCTGCACATGAGTGCGGAGCACACACTCCAGGCGCGGGACGTCCGCCTCGGCTACGACGGGCGTGAGGTCGTCTCCGGGCTGAGCGTCGACATACCGCCGGGCCGGATCACGATGATCGTCGGCCCGAACGCCTGCGGGAAGTCGACACTGCTGCGCTCGATGGCCCGGCTGCTGGCGCCCAGCGCGGGACGTGTGCTGCTCGACGGGAAGGACATCCAGGCGATGCCCACCAAGGAGGTCGCCGCGGTGCTGGGGATCCTGCCGCAGAGCCCGGTGGCCCCCGACGGCATCACGGTGAGCGATCTGGTGGGCCGGGGCCGCTATCCGCACCAGGGGTGGTTCCGGCGCTGGACGGCCGAGGACGACACGGCGGTGGCGGAGGCGCTGCTGGCGACGGACGTGCTGGAGCTGGCGGCGCGGCCGGTGGACGAACTCTCCGGCGGGCAGCGGCAGCGGGTGTGGATCGCCATGACCCTGTCACAGCGTACGGACATCCTCCTGCTGGACGAGCCGACGACGTTCCTCGACATCAGCCACCAGCTCGACGTGCTGGACCTGCTGACCGATCTGAACCGGTCGTACGGCTCGACCATCGTGGTGGTGCTGCACGACCTCAACCTGGCCTGCCGGTACGCCGATCACCTCATCGCCATGAAGGACGGGCGGATCGTCGCGGAGGGGACGCCCTCGGAGATCGTGTCGGCGTCCCTGGTGACGGAGGTGTTCGGGATGCGCTGTTCCGTCACCGAGGACCCCGCCTCACTGACGCCGATGATCGTACCGATGGGCCGTCATCACATCGCCGGGGAGCCCGTGTTCCCTGACCCCGCAGGAGGGCCGGTGTCCGGGGAGCCCGGAGCGGGGCCGGTGTCCGAGCGGCAGACCCCCGCCCACACCGAGTGATCTGAGGTTAGGCTAACCTAATTTCATGTCATATCGAATGAACCTTCGTACTGTCGCCGGACGCCGGTCCCGGCTGGTTCCCGGCGCCCTGTCGGCCGCTCTCACCGCGCTGCTCGTCGGCGTGCTGGCCGCCTGCGGCTCGTCTTCGTCCGACAGTGCCTCCGGGAGCTCCTCGTCCGCCGAGGACAACGGCGCCTTTCCCGCCAAGGTCGCTACCAAGTTCGGCGAGGTCACCGTCCCCGAGCGCCCCCAGCGCATCGTGGCGCTGGGCTGGGGCGACGCCGAGGCCACCCTGGCGCTCGGCGTGCAGCCCGTCGGGGCCAGCGACTGGCTGGCGTTCGGCGGCGACGGCGTCGGCCCCTGGGCGAAGGGTCTCTACAAGAAGAGCCCGCAGATCATCGGCACGCTGGAGCCCCAGTTCGAGAAGATCGCGGCGCTCCAGCCCGATCTCATCCTGGACACCAAGTCCAGCGGGGACCAGGGGCGTTACGACACCCTGAGCAAGATCGCCCCAACCATCGGCGTACCGAAGGGCGGCGACCAGTACAAGATCTCGTGGAGCAAGCAGACCGAGATGATCTCCGCCGCGCTCGGCATCCCCGAGAAGGGCGAGCAGCTCATCGCCGAGACCGAGCGCGCGTTCCAGGACTCCGCCGCCGCCCACCCCGAGTTCAAGGGCAAGACGATCACCCTCGGCTCCCGGACGGCCGCCGAGTTCGGCGCGTACGTCCACGGCACCGGCCGCGTCGACTTCGTCGAACGGCTCGGTTTCAAGAACAACCCGGCCGTCGACGCCAAGGCGGGCGCGTCGTTCTCCATCCCCGTCAGCCGGGAGAACCTGGATCTGCTGGACGCCGATCTCACGGTGATGGCGCCCATCGGCGTCGACGCGAAGAAGGTCACCGACGACCCGCTCTACCAGGCAGTTCCCTCCGTCAAGGCGGGCCGCTCGGTGATGCTCGACGACGCCACGCTCAGCAACGCGTTCGCGACGGACTCGGTGCTCTCGGTCGCGTACGCGCTGGAGAAGGTCGTCCCGCTGTTCGCCGCGCCCCTCAAGTAGCCGCTCTCACCCGAACGGCCGCCCGTTTCCGAGATACGGCCGCGCGTTTCTGAGATTTCGATGAACAACCGCGTGGCCGTTCACTTTCCGGGCACGGGCACGGGATGGACAGCACACCTACCGAGACAGCGACGCGCACGGGCCGAGGGGACGGAGCCGCCGAGGAGCGGGAGCGGCACAGACCTGCCGGATCCGGCGGGGGCACGCTGGAACTGCCCCGGCGCACCGGCAACGGCGGCGCACCGTCGGGGCTCGCGCTGGGGCTCCTTCCGGTACGGGCGGACGGCCGGCCCGACCGGGGAGGGCGCGGCTTCCCGGGAGCGCTGCGCCGGGGCGGCCGGGTGCGCGGCGTGGACGGGCTGCGGGCGGTGGCCGTCGTGCTGGTCATGGTCTACCACCTCCAGCCCGATCTGCTGCCCGGCGGCGCACTCGGGGTGGATGTCTTCTTCACCATCAGCGGATTCGTGATCACCCGGCTGCTGCTCGCCGAGTTCGCCAGAACCGGCGACGTCGCGATGCGGTCCTTCTACTGGCGGCGCTGGCTGCGGCTGGTCCCGGCGCTGCTCGCCGTCTGCGCGTTCTGCGCCGTACTGGCGTTCACCACCCGGCTGCCCTCGTTCGACGGAGCGTGGGCGGCCGTCGTGCTGGCCGCCACCTTCCTCGTCAACATCGTCAGGGCCTCGCAGCCCGGCGTCTACTCCAGTGACACCTCGCTGCTGTCGCACACCTGGTCGCTCGGTGTCGAGGAGCAGTTCTACTTCGTCTGGCCGCCGCTCCTGCTGCTGCTCCTGCGCCGGTTCCGGGCGCGTACGGTGCTGATCTGCACCGCCGTGGTGTGTGTGCTGCCCCTGGTGTGGCGTGTTGTGCTGTGGAATCCGGACGCCGCACACCGTATCTACAACGGCATGGACACCCGCGCCGACCAACTGCTGACGGGTGCGCTGCTGGCCGTGCTGGTGGCCCGGCTTCCCACCGGCCATCCGCGGCTGGTGGCGCTGGGGCGGTGGGCGGGGCGGCTGGCCTGGCCCGCGCTCGCTGTGCTCGCCCTGATCGTCTGGCAGGTGCCGATGACCGGCGCCACCGCCTGGACCGTGCCCTGGTACACCATCGGGTTCCTGGTGACGGCCCTCCTGTCGGCGACGCTGGTCGCCGCGCTGGAGCTGCGTCCCGACACCTGGCTGTCCCGGTCGCTCTCACTGGCCCCACTGGTGTGGGTCGGACGCAATCTCAGCTACGGCCTGTACCTGTGGCACTATCCGCTGGCCCGGCTCATGTCGGACCTGGGTCTCGGCGCCTGGCAGGGGGCCGCCACGGTCGCGGCCAGTTTCGTGGCGGCCTACGCCTCGTACCGGCTGCTCGAACGGCCGCTCACCCGCCGCAAGAAGGGATAGCGCGGCCCGCGGCCGCGCGGGAGAACCGGGGCCGGCGGCCTGAACCACGGCGGTGGTTCGGGCCGCCGTGGTTCAGGCCGCCGTGGTCAGGGCCTGGATCCCGTGGAGGTGGGTCATCACGTCCCGTAGGGACCGGCACTCGATCGGGGCCGGCGCCGCGGTCGCGGCGGTCGGCGGACGGCCCTCCTCCAGGGCGTCGGCCATCGCGGCCAGCGCCCGGGTGACTTCCCGCACCTCGGCGGCCGACGGCGGCGGTACACCCTGTTCGACCCGTACGGCGCAGACGGTCGCGGCCTCCACGATCCGTTCCGCGCGCGCCACCACCGCCGGCCAGTCGTGGCGGTGGGTGCGGCGCGGCCCCGGCAGCTCCGCGGCGGCCGTCTCCGCCACGGCCCGCGCCTCGGCGAGCGCGCGGTAGGCGGCGTGCCGCAGCGCGACACCCGCGGCGTCGCCGCCGAGCGGCGGTGTACCCGTACCGTACGAGGCCCCCGTGGGGTGCGGTGTGCCGTCGGCGGACGGTGTCTCCAGCACGTGGCTCAGGTACCGCTCCGTGCAGCGCAGGGCGACCGCGAAGCGGTGGCCGACGCGCACCCGCGGATCGGTGAGGTGCGGAAGGTGCCCGACGAGCAGCACGATGGCGCAGGCCAGCGCGGTGTCCAGCAGCCGCGCCACGGTCGCCTCGGTGTCCCCCGCCACGTAGAGGAACGACAGGACGAGCAGGGTGACCACAGCGGTCTGGAAGGCGAAGTGGCGTGTGGCCACCGGGATCAGCGCCCCGCCCGTCACGACCACTGCGATCACCCACCAGTGGCCGTCGAGGCCCGCCGTCGCGGCCGTGAGCAGGATGAAGACCAGCACGCCCGCGGCGGTGCCCGCGACACGGTTCACCACCCGGGAGAAGAGCGGTCCCAGATCGGGCTTGACCAGGAAGGCGGCGGTGGCGGGCAGCCAGTACCAGTGGTCCTGGTGCAGGCTCAGCGCGACGGCGGTGCTCGCCGCGACGCACAGCGCCACCCGCAGCCCGTTCTCCCGCCGCGCGGGCGCGAACACACGGCCCGCGGACCGGCGGACGGTGCGCGGCCTGCGGGGCGGTAGGGCGGACGTCCCGTACGGCAGGGACCCGACGGCCGGATCCGTACGGTCGAAGGCGATCGCCGCGTCCAGCAACGCACGGTCGAACGCACCGCGTTGGACCGTGTCGGAGGCCGGGCTCGGCAGGGCACCGGGCGCCCCGTCCGCGCGGACGGCCGCGGCCAGCCTGCGGGGACCCTCGGCCACCTGGGCGGGCAGCGGCCTGCCCTCCCAGAGCAGCGCCGTCCCGGCCTCGCACAGCGCGGTCGCCGCGCCGAAGCGGGCGACGATCCGGTGCACGGCTGCCGAGCCGCCGGGCCCGGCCGGCCAGGACAGCAGCCGCATGAGGCGTACCGACTCGTCCGCGCGCTGCTGCGCCGCGGTCAGCCGGCGCCGGGCGGCCCCCGCGTCCGGGCCGCCCACGGCGCGCAGCACATCGGCGAGCGCGTCGAAGACGGCGGCCACGGCCTCCCGCTCGCCGTCCCACCGGGCGCCGCGGCGCAGAGTGGGGGCGCGCAGGAGGAACCGCAGGAGCAGCAGCCAGGCGGCGCCGCCGAGATAGCAGGACGCCTTCAGCCAGGCCGGGCCCTCCAGCGGCATCCCGGCTCCGATGGACGCGGTGACGAGAAGTTGCATCGCCGCCGCCGACCACACCGGTCCTGCGACGCTCAGCGCGCCGGAGAGCCAGCCCACCACGAAGAGGGCGGGCACGGCGGCCCACCGGCCACCGCCGTCCGCGAGCAGACCGCCGCACAGCACTCCGAAGGCACCGGCGACGGCGGGCAGACCGATGTGGACGACACCGGTGCGACGGGTGCCCGGGCGGTCGTTGACGCCGGCGAGCATCGCGCCGAGCGCGGCGAGGACGGCCGGGCCGAGGTGTCCGGTCAGCATCCCGAGCGCGAGCAGCGGACCGGCGCTCAGCGCGCCGCGTACCACGGCGGCCCGGGGAACGGGGCCGGAGCGCCAGCCCAGCGGGTGGCTGAGCCAGGCGGGCACGGCACGGCGATCGGAACGGGCACGGCGCGGGAGGAAGGCGATCACAAGTCTCCTGGGCGACCGGTCGGGGGCGGGGCGAGCGGACCGGCGGGCAGCGACGACCGCACCTCTCCGACCGTAACAGCACACCTGACCGTTCGAGCCGCTGTTCCGTTACGGGCAGATGTCCGTCCGGCGAGGCCGTTCGCCACCCCAACGCGCCACACATCTCTCACGGGTCCCACCGCCGGTGCTGTCACCTGCGGTTGACCGACACCGCACCGTGCGCCGAAGAGACCGCGAACCACCGTGTGCCCGGGGCGAGTTCGGGCCGTCCGAAGTAATGAGTGAAGACCGTTCACACGTTCCCGCCACAACGCGACACACCACAGGGCCTAGGCTGCATGCCAGAGGCCGCCGACGGAGACAACGGCGGCGGCCAGGACGAGAGGGCGACACCATGACATCCACATCCGCATCCCGCGCACCGGGCACCATCGAGGCGACCACGGCGCTTCTCCGGTCGGAACTTCCGCAGTTGGAATCACACCAGCAGGCACTGGAGAAGGAACTGGCCACGGTCACCGAGCGGTTGGAGTCGGTGCGTACCGCGCTGGGCGCGCTCCAGGCGCTCTCCCCCACCTCGGAGGCGGCCGAAGCGGTGGCACCGGTGGCCGCACCGGCGGAGGCGGAGACGGCACCGCAGCCGCGGTTGGTGGCACCGCGGACCGCGCCGGAGGCCGCACCGGCCGAGGAGGCCGCCGCCGAGGAGACCCAGGCCGAGAAGGCTCCCGCCCCCGCCCGGGGGAAGGCGCGCGGTACCGCCAAGGCCACGAAGGCCGCGGCCGGTTCCGAGGCCAGGGCGAAGGCGACGACGGCCGCCAAGGCACCGAAGGAGACCAAGCGCCGCCCGGCGAAGAAGACCGCACCGGCCAAGTCCGCGAAGGGCGACACCGCCGCGAAGAAGACGGCTCCCGCCTCCACCGGCGATGAGCAGGGTGCCGGCCTGACGGACCAGATCCTGGCCATCCTCGCGGCGGCGGGCGGCGACCCGGTCCGGGCCCGCGACGTGGCGGCGCAGCTGGGGCGCGACGGTACGCCCGGCAGCATCAACGCCGTACGGAGCACCCTCGACCGCCTGGTCGGCACCTCGCGCGCCCATCGGGCCGGGCGCGGCCTCTACCAGGCGTCCACCAGCTGACGGACTCCACCGGCGCACCCGATGCCCATCCGTCCGCGCCCCCGGACGGACCGGCGCACGGAGGGTACGGAGGGCCCGGCACACGGAGCCCGGACCCGGCAGCCGAACGGCGCGGCGGGTCAGGAGACGGACGCCAGGTGTTTCCTCACCACCGCGATCACCGAGGGTGCCTGCGAGCTGAGATAGAAGTGTCCGCCGGGGAACACCTCCAGGTCGAAGGCTCCTGTGGTGTGCCCGCGCCACTCCTCGGCCTCCGCCGGCGAGGTCTTCGGATCGCTGTCGCCGGTGAGCACGGAGATGGGGGCCCTGAGTGTGACACCCGGTTCGCACCGGTAGGTCTCGATGGCCTCGTAGTCGCTGCGCAGGGCCGGCAGGATCATCCGGAGGATCTCCTCGTCCCCGAGCAGCGCCGCGTTCGTCCCGGACATCGACTTCAGCTCGGCGACGATCCCGTCGTCGGTGCGCCGGTGCACGTCCTCGTCGCGGTGGCGCGACGGGGCGCGCCGGCCCGAGGCGAAGAGACGGGAGATCTCGCCGCCGTCGGCCTCGAAGCGCCGCGCGACCTCGAAGGCGAGGACCGCGCCCATGCTGTGCCCGAAGAACGTCGTCGGCCGGGCACCCAGCCGCCTGCGAACCGCAGCGTAGATCCGGTCGGCCATCACCCCGATGTCACGAGGACTGGTCTCCTTGAGCCGGTCCTGGCGTCCCGGATACTGGACCGCGAACACCTCAGCGGCAGAGACGAGTTGCTCGGAGAGCGGGAAGTAGAAGGACGCCGAGCCCCCGGCGTGCGGAAAGCAGAGGAGTTGTTCCGGGCTGTCCGGTGCCGGGTGGAAGCACCGGATCCAGAGGTTCTCCTCGGTGGACGTCGCCATCGTGTCGCATCCTCCTGTGCGTGCGCATGTACGTACGGACCGGACGGGCCCTGGCCCAGGGCGCCGTCACTCTACTGGGGCGGTACGCGGCCCGTCAGCATGACCGGGTACCTGCCCCCTCGCCCCGCCGGAACACCAACCAGGCACGGAGGTGGGGCATTTCACGCCTGAGATCGCACACTTCGGGGCAGGCTTCCCCGTAATCTCGAAGGGTGATCGTCCCGGCGCCCGGACCGGCGTTCGAACCCGACCCGGAAGGACAGCACCGTGCCCGACGGAAAACTCCTGGCCGTCAGCGATCTGCACGTCGTGTACGACGAGAACCGCGCGATGATCGAGGACATGCGCCCGGACTCCGACGAGGACTGGCTGATCGTCGCGGGCGACGTCGCCGAGAAGTACGCCGATGTGGCCTGGGCCCTGCGGCTGCTCAGCGAGCGGTTCTCCAAGGTGGTGTGGGCGCCCGGCAACCACGAACTGTGGACGCACCCGCAGGACCCGTGTGATCTGCGCGGCGAGAAGCGCTATCTGCATCTGGTCGAGCTGTGCCGGGAGTTGGGCATCGCCACGCCCGAGGACCCGTACCCGGTGTGGCGCGGCCCGGGCGGACCGGTCGCCGTCGCACCGCTGTTCGTGCTGTACGACTACTCGTTCCGGGCCCCCGGCGCCGCCACCACGGAGGAGTCGCTGCGCGTGGCCCACGACGCGGGCATCGTCTGCACCGACGAGTACTTCCTGCACCCGGACCCCTATCAGGGCAGGGACGCGTGGTGCTGGGCACGCGTCGAGGAGACCGAGCGGCGTCTGTCCGCGGTCGATCCCGGCCTGCGTACGGTCCTGGTCAACCACTTCCCGCTGGTACGGCACCCCACCCGCGTCCTGCGCCACCCGGAGTTCGCGCAGTGGTGCGGAACGGAACGGACCGCCGACTGGCACACGCGGTTCCGCGCCACCGCCGTCGTCTACGGCCATCTGCACATCCCCCGGGTCACCTGGCACGACGGGGTGCGCTTCGAGGAGGTCTCGATCGGCTATCCGCGCGAGTGGCGCACCCGGCCGCCCCGGGGCCCGCTGCGGGAGATCCTGCCCGTCCCGGACGACCGGAGTGCCTGGTGATCGGGTCCGTACTTCCCGACGCGGTCGCCTGTGAGGCGGCGTACGACGACCCCGGGCCCGGCCCCGGTGAGCTGGTGTACCCGCAGGAGAAGGAGCGGGTCGCGCAGGCCGTGCCGAAACGGCAGCGGGAGTTCACCACCGTACGGTTGCTGGCCCGCCGCGCGCTGCTGCGGCTCGGACAGCCGCCCGTACCGCTGCTGCCCGGCCATCGGGGCGCGCCGAGCTGGCCCGACGGGATCGTCGGCAGCATGACCCACTGCGACGGGTACCGCGCCGCCGCCGTGGCACGGGCGGACGGGACGGCGTCGGTGGGCATCGACGCCGAGCCGGACGCGCCGCTGCCGGACGGTGTGCTGGACCTCATCGGGCTGCCGGACGAGACCAAGCAGGTCCGGCTCCTGACGGAGCGGCACCCGGGGACGAGCTGGGACCGGCTGCTCTTCAGCGCCAAGGAGAGCGTCTTCAAGGTCTGGTACCCGCTCACCGGGATCGAACTGGACTTTTCCGAGGCGCGGATCGTCATCGACCCGGTAGCACGGACCTTCCGCGCCGAGCTCCTGGTACCGGGCCCACTGGTCGGCGGCCGGCGCGTGGGGGAATTTCCCGGCCGCTGGCTCGCGGAGCGCGGTCTGGTGGTCACCGCGATCCATCTCCCGGCCGCGCGGGAGACGTAGATCCGACGGAATGCCGGACGGCTTCCGGGGACGGCGCGTCACGAAAGCATCGCACCGTCCGGCATGTCCCATTGAGCTGAAGATAGATTAATCCTATGGTTGCCACCGGCAATGGACGTGCGGACCGGACCGGAGGAAGCGGCGTGGCGACGATGCGGCGACAGAATTCCGGCGAGCGGAAAGCCGGGTAGCGCGCGATGCATTCCCACTCCCTTCACAGCAGCATATCCGGCTGATCACTCCGCTCCCGCCCCTCTCGGGCGCCTGCCGAATCAGCCATGTGAAGTGGGATGACCATGCTTCAGGTTTCCATTGTCGTACCGTGTTTCAACGAGAGCGAAGTGCTCGGGTCTTTTCACGGCGCTCTGCTCGCCGCCCTCGAACCGACCCGGCAGACCTTCGAGATCTGTTACGTGGACGACGGCAGCACCGACGGGACCAGGCTTCTGCTGAGCGGACTCGCCGGCGCCGATCCACGGGTCCGCTACACCTCCTTCAGCCGCAACTTCGGCAAGGAGGCGGCCATGCTCGCGGGGCTGCGGATGTCCCGGGGCGACGCGGTGGTCCTGATGGACGCCGACCTCCAGCACCCTCCTGACCTCGTCCCCCGGATGCTGGACCTGCACCGCCACGGCTACGACCAGGTCGTCGCCCAGCGCGACCGCGCGGGCGAGGGCGCCCTGCGCACCGCGCTGAGCCTGGCCTACTACCGGCTGGTGCGGCGCTGTATGGAGGTCGAAGTCGTGGACGGCGCCGGGGACTTCCGGCTGCTCTCGCGCCGCGCGGTGGACAGCGTGCTCTCGCTGCCCGAGTCCAACCGGTTCTCCAAGGGGATCTTCTCGTGGATCGGTTTCGACACGGCGAGCTTCACCTACCGGAATGTGCGGCGGGCCGCCGGAAAGTCGAAATGGGGCGGACGGAATCTTCTCAACTACGGAATCGACGGACTTCTCTCCTTCAACAGCAGGCCCCTGCGGCTGGCTATCCACACCGGGCTGTGGCTCTTCCTCTCGGCGCTGGGATACGCGCTGTGGATCATCGCCAATGTCGCACTGAACGGGGTGGACGCACCCGGTTACACCACCCTGATCACCTCCGTCGTGGCGCTCAGCGGAATCCAGCTCGCGACGCTCGGCATCATCGGCGAATACGTGGGCCGGATCTATCACGAGGCGAAACACCGCCCGCATTACGTGGTCCGCGAAACGGAACAGTCCCGTATCGGTGTCGGACCGCGAAGCCGGGCCGTCCGCTGACCCCCACGGCAGCCGCCCGCCGACCCCCGCCGCATCGTTCCCGCTCCCCCTCAAGCCCCGAAAGGCGGTGGTGTGCATGGCCACGGGCGCGCCGAGCGTCACCCTCCCCGGAGAACCGGCCGAGCGATCCGCCCCCACGCCCGGCCCCGAGGCGGGGAACGGGCGGTCCCCGCACGGGTGGAGGACGTACGGACCGCCCGCGCTCGCGGCGCTGCCCCTCGGTGTGCTGGCCATGGCCGCCTGGCTCGGCCGCCACGTCCGCCCCAGCGCGGACGACTGGTGCTTCCTCCCCCAGGTGCGCGACCACGGCGTCACGGGGCTGATCGGGAAGTTCTACGGCACGGACAACGGGCGGCTCGGCAACGGACTGCTGGTCGGGCTGTACGCGAAGCCCGGCATCGCGGGCCACCAGTGGTTCGCCGCGGTCAGCGCCGTCGTCATGCTGGCGCTCCTGTGGGGCACGGTCCGTACGGTGCTGTGCCTGGCCGGGCGTACGGCGCCGCGCGGAGTCCCGCTGCTCGTGGCGGCCATGACGGCCGTGGTCTTCCTCTTCCCGACGCTGAACATCTACAAGACGTTCTACTGGCCCGCCTCCTCCGTCTCGCACACCGTGGCACCGGTACTGGCCTGCGCGGCGGTGATCCCCCTCGCGTGGGCCCGCACGCGCGGGGGCCGTCGCGCCGCCCTGGCCGCCGTGTTCGCCACCGGCTGTTTCCTCGGGACACTCTCGGAGGAGACCTCGGCCGTCGCCCTGGTGGCGCTCGCGACCGGGCTGCTGGTGCACCGGAGGCTCTTCGTCCCGCGCGTACGGCCGTACGTACGCGCCTGGTGCCTGACCGGGCTCGCGGGCGTGGTGAGCGGTCTGCTCGTCCTGGTCACCTCCCCGGGGTCACGGCAGCGCCGTGAGCGCTACGGCGCGGGGACCGGTGAACTGTTCGCGCCCGCCTCGCTGGCGGAGTCGTTCGACGGCTTCCTGGAGATCCTGGGCACGATCCTGACCACATGGCAGTACGTGGGGGCCGTCGCGGCCGGTCTGCTCCTCGGGCTGCTCGTCCGGGGCGGCTCCGCGCGCCCGTCGGTCCTGCTGCCCTGCCGCCCCGCCTTCCCGCTGGCCGCCGGGGCCCTGGCCCTCATCGTCTCCGGCTACCTCTGCACGGTCCTCACCTATCCGCTCTTCGGCGAGGGCGTGGCGCGCGCGGCCAGGACCTGGAACGACTACCTCCTGCTGTACGTCCTGGTACTGACGGGCGCCGGCGCACTCCTGGGGCGCGCGCTACGGCGCGCCGGGTGGCGTACGGGCGCGGTGGCGGTGGCCGGCGCGGCGGTGTGCGCCGCGTCATGTGCCGGACTGGCCGTCCCCGTCGGCGCGCTGGGCCAGGATCTGCGCGTACGGGCGGAGCGGTGGGACCACCAGGACCGGTGGCTGCGTGAGCACGCGGCACGGGGCGCGCACGTCCTGCCGTACCACCCCGTGCCGATCAGCGGGATGGGCGAACCGTTCGGCGGTCACGGGCACAGGCCCTGGCCCGCCCGGTGTGTCGCCGCGTACTACCACCTGTCGCGGGTCACGTTCGCGCCGGAGAAGCTGCCGTGATTCCGGTGCGCCGACGCGGCGACCGCGCCCGGCTCCCGTCCCGGCCCGACGGGACTTTCCCGGTCCTCGGCCGCAAAAGCGTGTGGGATGCTGAGCATTCCCGCATTTCTCCTTCTTCCCCTTGAGGCATTATGCGCTGCGTCATCGCCCGCTTTCCCTTCGAACTGACCAAGAGCGAGGTGCAGGAGGCGATGAAGGGCGTCAAGCCCGAGCCGATCACCGGGGAATCCGTGATCATCGGCCGCCGCAGCTACCCCGTCAAGCAGGTGGGCGAGGTGATCACCCGGCAGGACCGCCGTGACTTCACCGCCTTCGAGGTGACGCGCGCGCTGACCCGGCTCGGCTTCACCTGCCGGGACGCGCCCGCGCCCACGGCGCCCCTCAGCCCGCTGGAGACGGCGTCGGCGCTGCTGGGCCCGGCCGCCCAGGACTGACCGGACCGCCCCCGTGGGCGGCCGTCCGCGTAGTAGAGTCGGCGCCCATGTCGAAGCCTGATCATCTGCTTGTTGACATCGCCACCACAGTGGAGTCCGAGCAAAGCAATCAGATGTCCCTCACCGTGGTCGTCCAGGGCGCCGTCCTCACGGGCCGCCTGGCACCCGAATCCGTATGGCGGGAGCGCGTGGCGGAGGTCCTGGAGGACTCCGAGCGTCTGGGACCGTTCGCCGCCATCTTCGTCTCCCCCGACCGGGGCGCCCGCCCCCGCCCCCGCAGCGAGCCGCCCACCCATCTGCACTTCCACGTGGCCCGGATCCTCCAGGGCACGCTGGGCATCCCGGAGACCGGTGGCATGTACCGCATCGCCGTCAAGGACGTCAGCGCCTGGACGGTGGGGGACGTGAGCTACTCCGACGGCTGAGCGCCCGCGGCGCCCGACCGAGCCTCCGTCCGCCCGTGACACAGGGGAGGGGCCCCGGTACCGACCC
>NZ_JBHZEJ010000070.1:0-48168 GCF_042756365.1 Streptomyces sp. NPDC059092 | reverse complement strand
CCTGGGCTCGGACATGTATATAATAGACAGGCTCATCGCGAGCCGGGCGCCCCTGGCGTTTGCGCGTGTGGACGGAAGGCGGCGGCCGGCGGGCGGCGGAGCCAAGGGAACCAGGGGAGCCGACGGAGCCAAGGGCAACGGAACCAGGGCTTCGGGGAGGGAGAGACGGGTGCACGCGCCGGTACCGGCAGAGGGTGCACCGCGGGGGAGTCGACGTCAGACCGGTGACGGACTCCTTTCCACTCTCAACGTATAGCGCACCGGGGGGCTTGCGGCAAGACCCCGGTCATGCCGCAGAATCACCAGCCGAAGCAACAGCGTGTGGAAGTAAATGGGGGTTTTTCGTGATCGACGTGATCATCGCCGGCGGTGGGCCGACCGGACTGATGCTGGCCGGCGAGTTGCGGCTGCACGGGGTGCGCGTGCTCGTGCTGGAGAAGGAGACGGAGCCGACCGGGCAGTCCCGCGCGCTCGGGATACACGTGCGCAGCATCGAGATGATGGACCAGCGCGGTCTGCTGGAGCGGTTCCTCCCCCTCGGCGAGCAGTTCGCGGTCGGCGGTTTCTTCGCCGGCCTCGGTACGACGTGGCCCGAGCGGCTGGACACCGCGCACTCGTACGTCCTCGCCATACCGCAGACCACCACCGAGCGCCTGCTGACCGAGCACGCCACCGGACTCGGCGCCGAGATCCGGCGCGGCTGCGAGCTGGTGGGGCTGAGCCAGGACGAGGACGGGGTGACCGCCGAACTGGCCGACGGTACGCGGGTACGGGCCCGTTACCTGGTCGGCTGCGACGGTGGCCGCAGCGCGGTGCGCAAGCTGCTCGGCGTCGGCTTCCCCGGTGAACCCAGCAGGGTCGAGACGCTGCTGGGCGAGATGGAGTTGACCGCGGAACCGGAGGAGATGGCCGCCGTGACGGCGGAAGTCCGCAAGACCCATTTCCGGTTCGGCGTCATGCCCCTCGGGGGCGGGACGTACCGCGTCATCGTGCCCGCCGAGGGGGTGGCCGAGGACCGTACGGTCGCGCCGACCCTTGAGGAGTTCAAGCAGCGGCTGCGGCACTTCGGTTCCACCGACTTCGGTGTGCACTCACCGCGCTGGCTGTCGCGGTTCGGTGACGCCACCCGGCTGGCCGAGCGCTACCGGACGGGCCGGGTGCTGCTGGCCGGCGACGCGGCGCACATCCACCCGCCGACCGGCGGACAGGGGCTCAACCTGGGGATCCAGGACGCGTACAACCTCGGCTGGAAACTGGCCGCCGAGGTCAACGGCTGGGCGCCGGAGGGGCTGCTGGACAGCTACCACACCGAACGGCACCCGGTGGCCGCCGCCGTACTGGACAACACCCGCGCGCAGATGCTGCTGCTGTCCCACGAGGCGGGTCCGCAGTCGGTGCGCCGGCTGGTGGCGGAGCTGATGAGGTTCGAGAACGTGAACGAGTACCTGATCGAGAAGATCACCGCGATCGGGGTCCGCTACGACCTCGGCGAGGGGCATGAACTGCTCGGCCGGCGGCTGCGGGACGTGGAGCTGAAGCGGGGGCGCCTCTACGGGCTGATGCACGGCGGCCGGGGGCTGCTGCTCGACCAGACCGGCCGGCTCTCGGCGGCGGGCTGGGGGGACCGGGTCGACCACGTCGTCGATGTCAGCGAGGAGCTGGACGCGCCCGCGGTGCTGCTGCGGCCGGACGGACATGTGGCGTGGGTCGGTGACGACCAGGCGGAGCTGCTCGGGAGCCTGTCACGGTGGTTCGGCGCCGCCACCGGAGACGCCGCCATTGGGGACGTCTCCACCGCAGGCGCCGTCGCCGGGTGAGTACGCGGCCGGCGCCCGGCCGGGCGAGAGCCGCGGTCAGCGGGGGAGGCGCAGCCCCGCGATGAGGAGTTCGACCAGGCGGCGGGCGTCGTAGCGGGGGTCGCTGTCCGCGCCGATGCAGAGGTTCCCGACGCCGCGCATCAGCTCCAGGGCCGTCAGGTCGGACCGGATCTCGCCGGAGGCGGCCGCGGCGTCGAGCAGCTGGGTGCACACGGGCACGAGGCGGTCGAGGAAGTAGGCGTGCAGCGCGTCGAAGCCGGTGTTGTCGGACCGCAGTACGGCGGCGAGTCCGTGTTTGGTGACCAGGAAATCGACGAAGAGGTTGATCCACTGTCCCAGTGCGGCGTGCGGGGTGGCGCCGGTCGACAGCAGGGCCGGGCCGGCCTCGGCGCAGGCCTCGACCTGGTGCCGGTAGACGGCGATGATGAGGTCGGCGCGGGTCGGGAAGTGGCGGTAGATCGTGCCCACGCCCACGCCGGCCTCGGCCGCGATGTCACGTACGGGCGCTTCCACGCCCGAGGTGACGAAGACCGCGGCGGCGGCGTCGAGCAGCGTCTCCTTGTTGCGCCGGGCGTCCGCCCGCTTGGAGGGGACCGCGTGCCCCGCGCCCTTGTCGCCGTCGCTCACCATGCCGCTCCCTCCGCCGCCGGTCCCGTCGAACGGAACAATGTCCCAAAAGGCACTTCCGGAACAAAGTTCCGTTTGTCCATCATGTCAGAGTGGGGCCCGGCGGCCAAGCCTCGCACCGCCGCCCGGTTGCTTCGGGGCGGGGCCTCTACTTCTTCTTGTTCCCGCCGGTGCTCGTGAACTCCTCGTACGCCGCCACGACCTCCTCGGCCGTGCCGTCCATCCGCAGCGTGCCCGACTCCAGCCACAGCGCCCGGTCGCAGGTCTCCAGGATGGACTTGTTGCTGTGGCTGACGAGGAAGACCGTGCCGGCCTCCTCGCGCAGCGCGGCGATCCGCTCCTGGCTGCGGCGCTGGAACCGCGCGTCGCCGGTGGAGAGCGCCTCGTCGATCAGCAGGACGTCATGGCTCTTGGCAGCGGCGATCGAGAAGCGGAGCCGGGCGCCCATGCCCGAGGAGTACGTCCGCATCGGCAGCGAGATGAAGTCGCCCTTCTCGTTGATCCCGGAGAAGTCCACGATGTCCTCGTAGCGCTCCCGCACCTGCTCGCGCGTCATGCCCATGGCCAGCCCGCCGAGGATGACGTTGCGCTCGCCGGTCAGGTCGTTCATCAGTGCCGCGTTGACGCCGAGCAGCGAGGGCTGGCCACGGGTGAAGACCCGGCCCCGGCTGGGCGGCAGCAGCCCCGCGACTGCCTTGAGCAGCGTCGACTTCCCGGAGCCGTTGGAGCCGATGAGGCCGATCGCCTCGCCCTTGTACGCGGCGAAGCTGACGCCCTTGACCGCGTGCACCTCGCGCGCCCCGGGGGTGGACCCGCGGGAGAGGATCCGGCTCAGCGCGGAGGTGGCGCTGCCCTTGCCGCCCTTGGTGCCGTGGACGGTGTAGGTGATGTGCACGCCGTCGACGACGACGGTGGGGACGGGCTCGGGGGCGGCGCCCGGCTCCGGGGTGCGTTCCGTGTACGTATCAGCCACGTCCGTACTCCTCCTCGGCCTTCCAGAAGAACAGGAAACCGCCGACACCGGCGACCAGCGCCCAGCCGACGGCGACGGCCCAGACGTGGGCGGGCAGTTGGGCGGCGGTGAAGCTGTCGACGAGCGCGAAGCGCATCAGGTCGATGTAGACGGCGGCGGGGTTGCACTGGAGCGCCACCGTGACGAGGTGCGGTACGTTCTCGCCCTTCGTCACCCGGTCCACGCTCCACATCACGCCGGAGACGTACATCCAGGTGCGCAGCAGGAACGGCATGAGCTGCGAGATGTCCGGGGTCCTGGCGGCCAGCCGTGCCAGCGCCATCGAGACGCCGGTGTTGAACACCGCCTGGAGCGCGAGGGCGGGCAGTGCCAGCAGCCAGCCGGGGTCCGGGAACTCGCCGAAGCAGGCCAGGATCACCACCAGCGCGCCCAGCGAGAACAGCAGTTGCTGGAGCTGCTGGAGGGCGAGTGCGATCGGCAGGGCGGCGCGCGGGAAGTGCAGGGCCCGTACGAGACCGAGGTTGCCGGAGATCGCGCGGGTGCCCGCCATGATCGAGTTCGAGGTGAAGGTCCAGATGAAGACGCCCGTCACCAGGAACGGGATGAAGTCAGGGATGTCGCGCTTGGTGTCGAGCAGCACCCCGAAGATGAAGTAGTAGACCGTCGCGTTGAGCAGCGGGGTCATGACCTGCCAGATCTGGCCGAGCTTGGCCTGGCTGTACTGGGCGGTCAGCCGCGCCGTCGCGAAGGCGGTGATGAAGTGGCGCCGCGACCAGAGCTGCCGCAGGTAGTCGGGGAGCGAGGGGCGGGCGCCGCTCACGGTCAGGCCGTGCCGGCGGGCGAGGGCCCCGAGGTCGGTCTCCCGTACGGAAGCCGCGGAGGTGACCGATGGTGGCGATGGGGTCGATGAGTCCAATGGGTCTGTTGGGTCCGGTGGTGTCGCTGTGATCGTCTGGCTCTGGCTCACAGGTGTCGCTTTCGACGCTGGCGGGGATGGTCGACTCCACCCCCGACGACGGAACGGGGCCGTATCGTCGCAACGCCAAAGGTAGGCCCGGTCACGTCGCAACGCAACCGTATCGTCGTTACGTGGTAGTAGCGCCGGGCCGCCGCTATGCTCGGTGGTGATGACTACGGACCCGCGCACGCGTCCCGGCACCACCACGGACCCCCGCGCCACCCGCCGTGTCCCGGCCGGCGCCGCCGTGCTCCGGGAGGACGTGACCGACGCCATCCGCGCCGCCGTCTTCGAGGAGCTGGCCGCGGTCGGGTTCGCCCGGATGTCCATCGAGGGCATCGCACGGCGCGCGGGCGTCGGCAAGACCGCCGTCTACCGCCGCTGGAAGTCCAAGCTGGAGCTGGTCCTCGACCTGGTCTCGGCCTTCGCCGCGCAGGGGCTGCCCGCTCCCTCGACCGGTTCGCTGTACGGAGATGTGCGCGCCCTGCTCGAAGTGGCCTCGCACGCCCTGCGTCACCCGGTCGCCTCGCAGGTCATCCCCGACCTGCTGGTGGAGGCGGCCCGTCACCCCGAGATCTCCGACGCGATCAGGACGGCACTGCTGGACGGCCAGCGGGGCATCGCCGCCGTGATCGTCCGCGAGGCCGTCGGGCGCGGCGAGCTGCCCGAGGGCGCGGACGCCGACCGGGCGCTGGACCTGATCGTCGGACCGCTCTACTGGCGGCTGGTCGTCGTCCGCTCCACCCTGCCCAAGGGGTATCTGGACGATCTGGCCGCCTCGGCGGTCGCCGCGCTCAGCCGGGCCTGACCCGCTTTTACGGCGGCACCGGCCGGGGCGGCACCGGCCGGGCCCGCGTCCCGCCGCGGGCCCGCGGTCTCCGGGGCGCGCCCGAGGAACACATGGCGTACGACCCGCTCCGCCGCCCGCCCGTCGTCGTACGGACAGAACCGCGCCCGGAACGCCGCCCGCAGCTCGGCGGAGCGCGAGCCGCGCCAGTGGCCCGAGGTGAAGATGTCGGTCAGCTCGTCCTGGGTGTGGGCGATCGCGCCCGGCGGGCAGGCCCGCAGGTCGAGACAGGTCCCCCTGGCCGCCTCGTACGCCTCAGGGTCGCCGTGATGGAGGACGACCGGCCGGTCGAGGCCCGCGTAGTCGACCATCAGCGACGAGTAGTCCGTGAGCAGCGCGTCGGAGGCGAGACACAGGGTCTCGACCGACGGATGGGCGGACACGTCGACGATCCGGGGGTGCGGCGGCCACGGCACCGGCGCACCGTACGCGGGGTGCGCGCGCACCAGCAGCACGAAGCTCGGGCCCAGCGACCGCACCAGCCGCTCCAGGTCGAAGGGGAGGCGCTGGGTGCGGCGGTAGTCGCGGTACGCGGGGGCGTACAGGACGGCCGTGCGCCCCTCGGGGACGGAGAGGGTCTCCCGCAGCCGTGCGACGTCGGCCGCCGTGGCCCGCCGGAAGGCGTCGGCGCGCGGGCTGCCGTACTCCAGCGTGGCGGCGGGCGAGGGGCAGGCCCGCTCCCGTACCAGCGTGGAGTGGCGGTTGGCGGAGAGCGAGTAGTCCCAGCGGGCCGCGTCGGCGAGCAGCCGGGCGATGTCCGTGCCGCGCGCGGCGGCCGGCCGGTCCAGCAGATCGATTCCGGTGGAGCCGACCGGTGTCCCGTCGTGGGTCTGGAGCAGGATCTGCCCCCGCCGCTTGACGAGCCGGGTCTCGAAACCGGCGTCGCTGACCAGGTAGCGCGAGCGGGCGAGCGCGGTCCAGTGCGCGAAGGAGCCGGCGCGCACCCGGCGTGCGCCCGTCGGGACCCGGTGCGCGTGTGCGGGGTCGGTGATCCAGGAGGTGCGCAGGCCCGGGACGAGTTCGCGGACGGTCTCCTCGATGGCCGCGGGGTCGCCGCCGTACCCGTACACCGGCTCCCGGTCCGTGGAGCGCCCCGCTCCGTGGGAGGCGAAGACCGCGCGGTCGGCGCGGACCGGCAGCCGCCGCTGGATCCCGTAGTGCAGCCGTAGTGCGACCGCGCGGGCGGTCCGGCGCGCCGCCCTCGCGCCCCGGGCGACGCGCCCGCGCACCGCCCGCGCGGCGCGCACCACGGCGTACGTACGGTGCGCGCCGAGCCGGAGCAGCAGGGTGTGGCGGGGCGGGGCGTACGCCTCGGCGCCTTTCGGCGCGGGTGAGGTGCGCGGGGCGCGGTAGCGGCGGTGGTGGGCGCGCGCCGCGCGGAAGAACGCGGCGCGGGCCCGGCGCGGCAGCACCCCGTCCGGCGACGAGAGCGCCGAGAGCGGTACGTGCGGTGTGTGTGGTGCGTGCGGTGCGTGCCGTACGTGCGGTACGAGTCCGGCGAGCGCCGCCAGGTGGTCGAGCATCCGCCGGTGCATCACCGGACGCCAGCGCGCCAGCGCGGGCCGCGCGTCGACGAAGGCGAAGACCCGCTCGTACGCGGCGAAGACGTCCAGCGGGCCGGCCGGCTCCGCCGCCTCGTACCGGTGGCGCAGCCGTACGCACACCCGGTCCAGCGTGGCGATCGTCCCGGCCGTCATCAGCGCCGGGTAGGTCCAGGCGAGGTCCGCGTGGTGGCCGGCGGGGAAGGTGAGCCCTTCGCGTTGGACGAACTCCCTGCGGTACGCCTTGTTCGCCGCGGTCATCAGATACGTCAACAGCCCCGGCCGGTCCGCCAGCCGGAACGCGGCGGGGCCCTCCGCGCGCCGGGCGAGCGGCGCGGCGAAGGCGTTCCGTACCGCCTCGCCCGTCCGGTCGTACGTACGGACGTAGTCGTGGACGAGGACGTCGGGACCCTCCGTCTCCCTGAGCCGCTCCCCGATCCAGCCGAGCGCGCCCGGTACGAGGGTGTCGGCGCCGTCGAGGAAGAGCACGTAGTCGCCGGTGGCGCGGGCGAGCCCGGCGTTACGGGCCGGTCCCGGGCCCGCCCGCACGGGGAGCCGGACGGCGGTGACCCGGGGGTCGCGGGCGGCGAACTCCTCGATGATCGCGCCGCAGGCGTCCGTCGATCCGTCGTCCACCGCGATGAGTTCGAGGTCGTCGTGGGCCTGGGACAGCACGGACTCCAGGCACTGCGTCAGATACGCCTGGACCTGGTGCGCGGGGACGATGACGCTGAACCGGGGCATGGCCCGGGAACGGCCGGTACGGCCAACTGGTTACGCGGGGCGTGGCATTCGGGGGACAGGCAGCACATCTGTCCTGTGGGGGGCGGGTGTTGGGCAGTGGAGCGAGCGCTGGAAGGGAGAGGGCCGGGGCGCCGTCCTCATGGACGTCGACCCGGCCCCTCCTCTGCCAACCACACCGATTCCGCGCCTACTTGACGGCTCCGGCCATCACGCCCTGCACGAACTGCCGCTGGAAGGCGAAGAACACCGCCAGCGGGATCACCATCGAGACGAACGCTCCGGGCGCCAGGACGTCGATGTTGTTCCCGAACTGCCGCACCTGCTGCTGGAGCGCGACCGTGATCGGCGGGTTCTTCGAGTCCGCGAAGATCAGCGCCACCAGCATGTCGTTCCAGACCCAGAGGAACTGGAAGATGCCGAGCGAGGCGATCGCCGGTCCGCCGAGCGGCATCACGACCCGGGTGAACAGCCGTACCTCACCCGCCCCGTCGAGCCGCGCCGCCTCCAGCAGCTCCCTCGGGATCTCCGCGAAGAAGTTGCGCAGCAGGAAGATCGCGAAGGGCAGACCGAAGGCGACATGGAAGATGATCACGCCGAAGGTCGTCTCGAAGATGCCGATGGCGCCGAACAGCTTGGCGACCGGTACGAGCGCGACCTGCACCGGGACCACCAGCAGCCCCACGACCAGCAGGAACCACCAGTCGCGGCCGGGGAAGTCCATCCAGGCGAAGGCGTATCCGGCGAGCGAGCCGATCACCACGACCAGGAGCGTCGAGGGGACGGTGATCATGATCGTGGAGAACAGCGAGTTGGTGATGATGTCGTTGTCGAGCAGCCGCGTGTAGTTGTCGGCGGTGAGCTGCGCGGGCGCGGTGAACACCTTCCACCAGCCACTCGCGTTGATGTCAGCCGAGTCCCGCAGCGACGAGATGAACAGGCCGATCGTCGGCATCAGCCAGAACAGGGCGACCAGGACCAGGAAGACCCGGGCGGCCCCGCCGCCCGCGCGCGCCGCCATGCGGCTGCCCAGGGACTCCTTCGCCGTGTCCGTCGTCGCCGCCTTCGCCTTCGCCGGACCGGAGCCGGAGCCGGGACCGGGTTCAGGACCGGGGTCCGCGTCCAACGCCGTCGTCGTGGTCATCGTCGCGTCTCCCTTCGCATGCGCCGTACGTTGAAGAGCATCACCGGGATCACCAGCAGGAGCAGCAGTACGGCGATGGCGCTGCCGATGCCGAGATCCGCGTCCGTGCCGAACGACGAGCGGTAGAGCTGGAGCGCCAGCACGTTCGCGTCGGCCTGGGACGACCCCGGCGGGATGATGAAGACCAGGTCGAAGATCTTCAGCACGTTGATCATCAGCGTCACCATGACGACCGCGAGGACCGGGGCGAGCAGCGGCACGGTGATCCGGCGGAAGACCTGCCATTCGGTCGCGCCGTCCACCCGGGCCGCTTCCATGAGCTCACGCGGCACGCTCGCCAGCCCTGCCGCGATCAGCACCATCGCGAACCCGGCCCACATCCACAGATAGCTGCCGATGATCGCCGGGGTGACCAGGGTGGGGCCGAGCCATTCCACCCCGTTGTACGGCTCCTTGAAGTTGGCCGCTGGCAGTTGGAGGCGGGCCCCGTCGGCCGCGGCAGGCAGGCTGAACGTACCGTCGGCGCCGGCGGTCGTGGAGGCCACGACCTTGCCGTCCTTGACCGCCTCCACTTTGAGGCTCCTGAGCCCGAGCTCCTTCGGGTCGATGACGTTCGGTTTCCCGCCGCCGCCCGGGGTGAAGTCCAGCCAGGCAGTGCCGGTGACCCGGCCGTCCTGCGGCTGCGCGGCCTTGGCGGGCCGCGCGTCGGAGGGCATCTTCGCCGGGGCGACGCCGACCAGCGGGAGCAGCACCTCCGTACCGGCCGCGACGGGATCCTTGGTCACGAACGATCCGCCGCCGCCCGCCTCCAGTGGATGCACGGGCAGCGGATGCGCCTTCGGATACCCCGCCGACTCGCTGAACGTGTCGTGCACCCCGACCCAGACCGCGTTGGCGACCCCGCGGGCCGGGTCCTGCTCGTACACCAGCCGGAAGATGATGCCCGCCGCGAGCATCGAGATCGCCATCGGCATGAAGACGATCAGCTTGAACGCCGTTCCCCAGCGCACCCGTTCGGTGAGTACGGCGAAGATCAGGCCCAGCGCGGTGGCGACGGTCGGGGCGACCACCACCCAGATCGCGTTGTTCTTGACGGCGGTCAGGATGGTGTCGTCGGTGAACAGCTCCACATAGTTGTCGAATCCGGCGAAGTTCGCTCCGGACTTGTCGAAGAAGGACCGGTAGACGGAGAAAACGATCGGATACACCACGAGCGCGCCCAGCAGCACCAGCGCGGGCAGCAGGAAGCCCGCCGCGACGAGCTTGCGCGTGCCGGTGACGCTCCTGGGGCCGCGCCCCTTGGGGGACGCGGGGGACGCGGGGGACGTGGAGGACGTGGAGGACTTACGGGACGGATCCGCCGGGGCGGACGTGGAGGCGGGCGGCGGCGTGGCGCCGCCCTCCGGGGTCGCCGTCGTCACCGCGTCAGCTCTTGTACGCCTTGGCCGCGGCGGCTTCCAGCTCCTGCTGGACCCCGGCCACGTCCTTCGGGTTCTTCAGGAAGTCCTGGAGGGACTTCCACTCGCCCTTGCCGGGCGTGCCGCCGAACGACTGCGGCATCTGGTCGGACATGTCGAAGCGGAAGTCGTCGCCCGCCGCGATCAGCGCCTTGGCGATGTCGCGCTGCACGTCGTTCGGGTACGAGGCGACGTCCAGCGACTTGTTCGGCGAGACGAAGCCGCCCGCCTCCGCCCAGATCTTCGCGGCGTCCGTGGAGGCCAGGAAGGTCAGCAGCGCCTGCGCGCCCTTGGTGTCCTTCAGCGCCACGGCCGCGTCGCCGCCCGTCACCACCGGCGAGTCGGCGCCGACCGCCGGGAACGGGAAGACCTTCGCGTCCGTACCGATCTTCGCGTCCGTCTCCCCGATGTTGACGCTGACGAAGTCCCCCTCGAAGACCATCGCGCCCTTGGGCTGGTCACCGCCGGTGAACGTCTGCGTGACGGAGGCGGGGAACTCCGTCTGGAGCGCGCCGTCCGTGCCGCCCGCGATCAGGGCCGGCTTGCCGAAGAGCTCGCCGAGCGTGGTGAGCGCGTCCTTCACGGACGGATCGGTCCACTTGATCTCGTGCTGCGCGAGCTGGTCGTACTTCTCCGGGCCCGCCTGGGAGAGGTAGATGTTCTCGAACCAGTCGGTGAGGGTCCAGCCGTCCGCGCCGCCGACCGAGACGGGCGTGACACCGGACGCGGAGATCGTCTCGGCCGTGGAGAGGAATTCCTTCCAGGTCTTCGGGACGGAGGCGCCCGCGTTCTCGAACGCGGCGTTGTTGTACCAGACCAGCGACTTGTTGGCGGCCTTGAAGTACACGCCGTACTGCGTGCCGTCCACCGCGCCGAGGTCCTGCCAGCCCTTGCCGTAGTTCTTGGCGAGCTGTGCCTTGACCTCGGGGCCGGCGGGCTTGGCCCACTTCTTCTCCACGGCCTGCTGGATGGCGCCGACCTGCGGGAGCATCGCGATATCGGGCGGGCTGCCGCCCGCGATCTTCGTGCCGAGGAAGTTGACGATCGGGTCCTGGGCGGGGACGAAGGTGACCGTCGCCCCGGTCCGCTTCTCGAACTCGGCGAGAACCTTGGTGAAGTTGGCTTGTTCCGCACCGGTCCACACGGCGGCGACCTGGATCTTCTCGCCGTCCAGCTTGGGGAGTTCGACCGTCACCGCGGCCGGCTTGCTCGCGCTGTCGCCCGAGCCCTTGCCGTCGTCGTCGCCGGAGTCGCCACCGCAGCCGCTGAGGGCCAGGGCGCCGACGGCGGCGAGGGCGACGGCGGCCCGGCGGGTCCCGTGGGCCGTCCTGCCGTCGCCACCGATGCCTGTGCTCTTGCCAAGCGCCTTGGATGCTCTGCGAGTTGTGCGCATCACTGCCCCGTCTCTCTCCCGTATGCGTACGGATCTACGCGCGTGGGACCGGCATCGCGGCATGACGTGGCGGCGCTGCTCTCGTCCCGTGGGCACAGTCCTACGCCGGGTGACGAGGGGCCGCAATACCGGGTTGGGTATGAACGATCCAATCGTGATGGGCTCGTGACGTGGTCAGGAAGGCGAAAGCGGGCGGTCTGATGATCTTTCGGTCGGTCCCCGCGTCTCAGGGGTGAGCGGGGGTCAGTGGTGCCAGCGGTACGGCGTCCACGGAGCGGGCGGCCCGCTCCAGCGCACTCGCGAGAAGCGCCAGGTCCGTGGGCCCGTTGCCCAGCTCACGGACCGGCCGGCGGGCCGGCGGATCGCCCATCCGCTCCCACTCCACCACCGTGACCGTCGGCCGCAGCGTCGCCGTGCGCGGGATGCGGCCGGTGACCCGGCCGCCCTGGAACGGCGTGACCCGGCCGTCCGGATGGCCGAGGCGGCCCCGGCCGGGCGCGGGGTCGTCGGGCGCGGGCGCGACCAGAGGCGTGTCGAGCACGACGCGCAGCCGCGCCCGCTGGGCCAGCTCCGTGTCGACCGTGCGCTCGGGGCAGGCCGAGGCCGCCACGAGGTGGACGCCGAGGCGCTCACCGTCCCGCGCGACGGCCTCCAGGGCCCGTACGACGGAACCGGCGGAGGGCCGGCCGGGGCTGCCCAGCGAGGGCGCGACCAGCGCGTCGTAGTCGTCGACCAGCACGACGAGGCGGGGGAGGGGCGCGGACTCCGCGCCCCTGGCCCGGGGGTGGGGCCGGCCCTGGCTCCGGGACTGCTCCCGTGTCTGGTCCCGCGTCTGTTCCCTGGTCTGTTCCCGGCCCAGGCCCAGGCCCAGGCTCTGGCTGCGGCCCTCGGCCGGGCCCTGTGCCTGGCCCGTGCGGGCGGTCTGGTGGCGGAGCCTGAGCGTGCCGCCGCCCAGCGTCTCGCCCGCGCGCTGGTCGCCCGTCCGCTGCTCGGCCGCGCTCGGCGTCCGCGGACTGATCATCCGCTCGGCGACCTGCTGCGCCTCCCGGGAATCCCGTACGTCCCGCGGGTCCCGAAGGCCCCGGGAATCTCTTACATCCCGCGCGTCCCGTACATCCCGCGCGTCCCGTTGATCCTGCGTCTCCCGGCGCTCCCGTGGCTCGTCCCGCGCGCCGTTGTGCCACTCCGTGAAGTCCAGCCGCCCCAGCAGCTCCGCCCGGCGCTTCAGCTCGCCGCCCAGCGCCTGCGCGAACTGCCGCATCCTGACCGGGTCCGACGCCACCAGATGCTCGGTCACATGCGGCAGTTCCGTACAGACCGAGAGCCCTTCGCCACGCTCGCCCCCCGCGCCGTCGACCAGCAGCAGCCCCAGCCGGTCGGGGCGGTCCGCGGCGGCCAGGGACGCGGCGATGGAGCGCAGCAGCTCCGTACGGCCGCTGCCCGAGGGGCCCTCGATCAGCAGGTGCGGGCCCTCCTCCGTCAGATCGACGCTCACCGGACCGTGGGGTCCCGCGCCCAGGACCGCCGTGCACTGCCGGGTGCCGTCGGCGGCCGACGCCCAACGGGCCATCAGGGACGCCGGGGTGGCGCGGGCGAGCCCCAGCTCGTCCAGCAGCCTGGCCGAGCGCGGCAGTGCGGTGGCGGGCCTGCTCCGGCCGCTCCCGGCGAAGCGCAGCGGCGCCAGCGCACGGCCGAACCGCTCGGCCCAGGCGGGCGAGACCGCGTCCACCACGGCGAGCGTGCCGTGGCCCGCGGGCTGTCCCACCGCCGTACGCAGCAGCCGCAGCGTGGTGGCCACGTCGCCGCTCAGCAGGGCGACGGCCCCGCAGTCACGGAAGGGCAGCGAGGCCGCGCACGCCGTCTCGTAGGTCGCGGCGATCGGTGACAGCGGCGAGGCCGACTCCGTCTCGGCGAGACAGAGCAGGTGGATCCCCGCGGCGGCGCCACCGCCGGCGAGCCGCGCCGTCGTCTCGCGCAGCGCGGCGGAACCGGGGTCGCCGTCCACGATCACCAGCGTGTACGGACCGTCGTGGCGGGCGGCGGCCTCCGTGACCGTCCAGGGGTCGGCGGAGGCCCAGCCAGGACCCAGCGGGCCGTCGTCGAGCCGGCGCGTCAGCTCGGCCGTCCTGGCGCTCGCCTGCTCCCCGTCGTACGCGAGGAGCAGCCGGCAGTCCTGGCCGTGGCCCGGCCGGACGTGCGGGAGCCAGCCGAGCCAGCTCCAGTCCTGTCGGCGCTCCGCCAGGCTCCGCGCCCGGTCCGCGCTGATCAGCACGATCTCCAGATCGGCGGGCGCGTGCAGCGCGGCGAGCTGGGCCACCGTCCAGCGGGCCATACCCGTCAGCCGTTCCCTGGGGCCCGCCAGTCCGAGCGACCCGGCCTCGCGCAGCCCGACCGTGACCGGGACGAGCGGCAACTGCCGGGTGCCGTCCGAGGACGGGCGGTCCGCCGTGCCCAGCCGGACGGCGAGCGCCTCGGCGTGACGGCTGCCCCGCTCCCACAGCCGGGGGCCGGGGCCGAGCGCGGTCAGCAGCACCGTGGCCGGATCGGGCCAGGTCTCGGGGGAGGGGCCGCGTCCGGTGGCGGTGGCGGGACCGTCGGGGCCGGGGGCGGTCTCCGGCAGTTCCTCGCCGCGGCTGCCCGCGAGCCGCCGCGCCCAGGCGCCTATGCCGCCGCGTCGGCGGGTGGTCAGGTCGGGCGGTTCGGTGGAGCGCGGGGGCGTCTCCTGGCGGCGTGAGCCGGGGGTCCCGCTGTGCGACTGGGGTTCCTCGTACGCCGCCGGGTCCGCGTCCCGGCCGGCCGCCGTCGGTCTGCTGTGCCCGCCGTCCTGTGTGCCGTACGGGGTCCGCGAGGGACCCCCGGCCGACGGGGCGCGGCCGCCGTGGTGCGTGTCGGCGCCGCGCGGGTCGGGCACGCGCGGGGCGCCGGGCGGATTGCCGTACTGCGAGCCGCCGTACTCGGGCCGGGAGCCGCTGTGGGTGTCGTACGCCCCCGCGTCGTAGACCGCCCGGTCGTACTGCGGGCCGGGGATCCTGGTCGACGCGCCGGCCGGGGCCGCCCCCGGGGCGTGCGTACGCGCCCGGCCGGAGGGAGGCCGGCCGGTGCTGCCGCTGGGCGTGGTGCCCGGCACCGTACCGCCGTGATCGTCCGGGTCCGTGCCGTACGGGAGCGCTCCCGGGGCGGAGCCCGCGACCGGGCCCCCGGCCGTCATCGGGGCCTGCCGCCCGGCCCCGTCGGCGCCGTCCGCGCCGTCCGTACGGTCCTTGCCGGGGCGGGTGATCCGCAGATGGCCCTCGCCGTCCGACGCCGTGGCCAGCGCGGGCGTGCGCTCCCCGCCCGTGAGGCGGAGCGCCGACTCGCCGAGCCGCAGCAGCGCGCCGGGGGCCAGCCGGACCGGGCGGTCGCCCACCAGGGCGCCCTCCAGCGTCGTCCCGTTCGTGGAGTTCAGGTCCGCGACCGTGACCCCGCCGTCCTCCGCGACCGTCACCGCGCAGTGCAGCCGTGAGACGTCCGGGTCGTTCAGCGGCACGTCGGCCCCGCCGGAGCGGCCGATCCTGATCTGTCCGCCGTGCAGCAGATGCACCCCGCCCGCGTCCGGGCCCGCGACCACATGGAGCTGCGCGGGCGCGTCCTCCGTGGGGACGTCCGCCTCGCCCGGGACCTGGAGCGAGAGGACCGCGCCGTCGATCAGCGGCGGCTCGCCCAGGGCGCAGCGCTGCGGGTCGAGCCGTTCGCGGCCGGAGTAGAGGGTGACGGTGCCGGGCGCGTCGGGGCCCGAGACGGCCGTGGCGAGGCCGGAGACGACGGCGGCGAGCGCCGTGCCCGCCGGGGCCGTGACGAGCACGTCACAGGAGCGCCCGGCGGCATGGCCGCCACGCGGCGCGAGGACGGTCAGCCGGATCTGCATCGCCGTCAGCGGTCCCTTCTGCGCGGGGTGCCCGGCACGGGGGAAGCCTGGTGATCTCCCCCCACGCCACGCACGGACGCGTCGTCCGGTACAGGTCGGCACGGGGCGGCGAGATTCCCCCACTCCACACGTCACGTGCTTGAGGGCATCTTCGCACCTGCCGCTGACAACACGCCCGGGTACCGGCAACAAGTGATCTTGAATGGTCGGCTGTTGGCGGAAAAGTGCCTGCTTGGGCGCTTCTTCGCGACGGGTCGGGACCGGGTGTGATGTCCTCGGCCGCGCCGCCCGGCAACCAGCCGTACGATGCCTGCGTCTTCCTATCGAACACGAACCGACCCGATCGGAATCCGATCAGAAGCGGAAACCGGGACGGAGGGCCGCGCCGGAGGACGGTTGTCCACACCCAGGCCGGTGACCCGACCGGCCGGTTTAAGGTGGGTCGGAAGCGCGGCCCTGCCGGGCGATGATGATCACGACCAGCGAGACGACCACGATCAGCTAGGAGCGCATGACGTGCGGCCCGTAGGCAGCAAGTACCTGCTCGATGAGCCGATCGGACGCGGCGCCACGGGCACCGTCTGGCGAGCCCGTCAGCGGGAGACCGCGGGAGCCGAGGCGTCCGTCGCGGGCCAGCCCGGTGAGACCGTCGCGATCAAGGTCCTCAAGGAGGAGCTGGCGAACGACGCGGACGTGGTGATGCGCTTCCTGCGCGAGCGCTCCGTCCTGCTCCGCCTGACCCACCCCAACATCGTGCGCACCCGTGACCTGGTGGTCGAGGGCGATCTCCTCGCCCTCGTCATGGACCTGGTCGAAGGCCCCGACCTGCACCGGTATCTGCGCGAGAACGGCCCGTTCAGCCCGGTCGCCGCGGCGCTGCTGACCGCCCAGATCGCGGACGCGCTCGCCGCCAGCCATGCGGACGGCGTCGTCCACCGCGACCTCAAGCCCGCCAACGTCCTGCTGAAGAACGACGGCGAGCGGCTGCACCCGATGCTCACCGACTTCGGCATCGCGCGCCTCGCGGACTCCCCGGGGCTGACCCGCACCCACGAGTTCGTCGGCACGCCCGCGTACGTCGCCCCGGAGTCCGCCGAGGGCCGCCCGCAGACCTCCGCCGTGGACATCTACGGCGCGGGCATCCTGCTGTACGAGCTGGTCACGGGGCAGCCGCCGTTCGCCGGCGCGACCGCCCTCGAAGTGCTCCACCGCCATCTCAGCGAGGAGCCCCGCCGCCCCAGCACCCTGCCCGAGCCGCTGTGGACGGTCATCGAGCGCTGCCTGCGCAAGGACCCGGACCAGCGGCCCAGCGCCCAGAACCTGGCCCGCGCCCTGCGGACCGTGGCCGCCGGGGTCGGCGTGCACTCCACGCCCGCCCAGGTCGACGCCGCGCTGGGCGTCGCCGCACTCCTCGCGCCCGACCCGTCGCCCGCGTCGGTCCCCGGCCTGCCGGGCGGCGACGCGGACCCGACGCAGGTCCTGCCGAGCAACGCCGCCTCGTACGACCCGTCCGCGGCCACCAGCGTCCTGCCGTCCACCGGGCCGGGCGGCCCCGGCTTCGACCCGGCCGCGGCCACCAGCGTCATGCCCTCCGGCGGACCGGGTGCGGGGCGCGGTCCCGGCGGCGCGGATCCGACCGCGATGATGCCGCCCGTACCGCAGGAGCCCGAGGGCCCGCACCCCTGGCAGGGCCAGTTGCAGGCCGCGCGCGACCGTAACGAGCAGACCCAGGTCCAGTACCTCGACCCCAGCCAGGACCCGCTGCGCCGGCGCCCCCAGCGCCCGCAGGGCCCCCGGCAGCAGCAGCCCACGCCGCCCCAGCAGCAGCGCCCACCGCAGCAGCCGCAGCACCAGCAGCACCAGCAGCACCAGCAGCGGTACGCCCCGCCGCCCCCGCAGCAACAGCAGCCCCAGCAGCAGCGGTACGCACCGCCTCAGCCGCCGCCCCAGCAGGAGCCCCAGCGGCCCGCGCCCCGGCAGCCGCGCGAGCCGCGCCCGCCCCGGCAGCGCAGCGCGAACCCCATGCACATCCCGGGCCTCGGCTGCCTCAAGGGCTGTCTCTTCACGATCGTCCTGCTCGTCGTCGCAGGCTGGCTCGTCTGGGAGCTGACCCCGCTCCAGGGCTGGATCGCCGAGGGGCAGAGCTACTGGTCGGCGATCGGCGACGGGATCGCCAAGGTGACGGACTGGTTCTCCCGGATCAGCGGCTAGGGTCCTTCGTCTGGATCTGGCCGGATCAGGGAGCGCCCGCCGCGTCAGCGGCTGATGTCACCGCGGGCGCGCGAACCCGGCAAGATCCGAACGAGAGGCCCTGGTGCCGCGACCGGCAAAGCGTGCCGGGAGGGGCACCAGCGCGCCGGACCTCGGCTCCGGCCCTGGCCCGGGCCGATGTGCGGCACGGGTGATCCGAGGGGATGTATCCGCGCGGATCACCGCATTTTCTCCCTTGAGTACGGGAGTTGATGCCGACCGGCGCACGGAACGCCTCGACTTCCGCGTACTTTGATGGGCAACGCCAGCCGCTGAGGGAGCAGTCTTGGCACGGAATATCGGCAGCCGGTACACCGCCCATCAGATCCTGGGGCGGGGCAGCGCCGGCACGGTGTGGCTCGGCGAGGGGCCCGACGGCCCGGTCGCCATCAAGCTGCTGCGCGAGGACCTCGCGTCGGACCAGGAGCTGGTCGGACGCTTCGTCCAGGAGCGCACCGCCCTGCTCGGGCTCGACCACCCCCGGGTGGTCGGCGTCCACGATCTCGTCGTGGACGGCAACGACCTGGCGCTCGTGATGGATCTCATCCGGGGCACGGATCTGCGCACCCGCCTCGACCGCGAGCGCAGGCTCGCCCCCGAGGCGGCGGTCGCGATCGTCGCGGACGTCGCGGACGGGCTCGCCGCCGCGCACGCCGCCGGGGTGGTCCACCGCGACGTCAAGCCGGAGAACATCCTGCTCGACATGGAGGGCCCGCTCGGTCCTGGCGGCGCGCACCCCGCGCTGCTCACCGACTTCGGCGTCGCCAAACTGATCGACACCCCCCGGCGCACCAAGGCCAGCAAGATCATCGGAACGCCCGACTACCTGGCGCCCGAGATCGTCGAGGGCCTGCCGCCGCGCGCGGCCGTGGACATCTACGCCCTGGCCACGGTCCTGTACGAGCTGCTCGCCGGGTTCACCCCGTTCGGCGGCGGCCACCCCGGCGCCGTACTGCGCCGCCATGTCACCGAGACCGTCGTCCCGCTGCCCGGCATCCCCGAGGAGCTGTGGCAGCTCCTGCTCCAGTGCCTGGCGAAGGCCCCGGCGTCCCGGCTGCGCGCCTCGGAACTGGCCGCACGGCTGCGCGAGCAGCTTCCGCTCCTCGCGGGCATCCCGCCGCTGGACGTGGACGAGCCGGACGCGGAACCCACGGAGCAGCCGTACGAGGAGCCGGGCCCCGCCGCCGAGGAGCCGCGCCGCAGGGGCGCGGTCCCGCTGGTGCCGGGCGCGGCCCCGGACTCCAACCGGGACACCCATACGAGCATGCGCGTCCCGGCCCCCGACGAACTGGCGGGCGGCGCCCGCGGTACGGCCCGCGCCCCCCGTTCCCCGGGCCAGCGCCGCCCGGGAAGCGCCCGGCACAAGGCGGAGGCGGTCCGTAAGCGCCGCATCACGCTGGGCGCGGCGGCGGTCCTGCTGGTCGCCGGGCTGGGCGTGGGCGGCTGGCTCGCCACCAGCGGCGACGGCGCGGGCGACCCCCCGCAGGACTCGAAACAGACGACTTCCCCGGTCCCGTAGTCCCGGGGCCCGGAGCGACCGGGCCCACGTCCCAGGAGCCGGGGGCGACCGGGCCCACCGGTGCCCGTACCGTCCTCAACTCCCGGACAGGCATGAAAACCGACCAGGCCGGCGAGTGAGCCGGAGGGGCGCGACGCTGTCGAAGGGGAGAGCGCGCGGGCCCCGGGGGACGAGGGGCCGAGTACGGTCGACCGTCGGCGCCGCCCGCGGCCGGAGGCCGCTGACGCATACGGCAAGCGCCCCGACGGCGAACCGAGCCCTCAAAAATTAGGGGTTAGGCTGGTGCCGTGGCAGTCGTCGATGTATCCGAAGAGCTGAAGTCCCTCTCCTCGACCATGGGGTCGATCGAGGCCGTCCTGGACCTCGACAGGCTGAGGGCCGACATCGCCGTGCTGGAGGAGCAGGCCGCGGTCCCGTCCCTCTGGGACGACCCCGAGGCGGCGCAGAAGATCACCAGCAAGCTGTCGCACCTCCAGGCCGAGGTCCGTAAGACGGAGGCGCTGCGCGGGCGCATCGACGACCTGGAAGTGATGTTCGAGCTGGCCGAGTCCGAGGACGACGCGGAGGCGCGCGCCGAGGCCGAGACCGAGCTGGAGTCGGTGCGCAAGGCGCTGGACGAGATGGAGGTCCGTACTCTCCTGTCCGGCGAGTACGACGAGCGCGAGGCGCTGGTCAACATCCGCGCCGAGGCGGGTGGCGTGGACGCCGCCGACTTCGCCGAGCAGCTTCAGCGCATGTATCTGCGGTGGGCGGAGCGGCACGGTTACGGCACGGAGGTCTACGAGACGTCGTACGCGGAGGAGGCCGGCATCAAGTCGACCACCTTCGTCGTGAAGACGCCGTACGCGTACGGCACCCTCTCCGTGGAGCAGGGCACGCACCGTCTGGTCCGTATCTCGCCGTTCGACAACCAGGGCCGCCGCCAGACGTCCTTCGCGGGCGTCGAGGTGCTGCCGGTCGTGGAGTCCAGCGACCATGTCGAGATCGACGAGTCCGAGCTGCGCGTGGACGTGTACCGCGCTTCGGGCCCGGGTGGTCAGGGCGTCAACACCACGGACTCCGCGGTCCGCATCACACACATCCCGACCGGCATCGTGGTCTCCTGCCAGAACGAGCGCTCGCAGATCCAGAACAAGGCGAGCGCGATGAACGTCCTCCAGGCGAAGCTGCTGGAACGCCGCCGCCAGGAGGAGCAGGCCAGGATGGACGCGCTGAAGGGCGACGGCGGCAACTCCTGGGGCAACCAGATGCGTTCGTACGTTCTTCACCCGTACCAGATGGTCAAGGACCTGCGGACGGAGTTCGAGGTCGGTAATCCGCAGGGTGTGCTGGACGGGGAGATCGACGGATTCCTGGAGGCGGGAATTCGCTGGCGCAAGCAGCAGGAGAAGTAAATTCGCGCTTTGTCGACAAGGGAACTGCCGCCCGATGGGCGGCAGTTCCCTTTTACGTCACAGTTGCATCCCCGCACGCCGGACAACCCCCGTGATTTCGGGCATCGCACGCGCAACGACCTTGACGCGTATATGAAAACCGGGAACTCTGACGCGTGGCACGCGTATATCCGGGGTGCGTGAGACCGGGGGCGGCGATCTCGAACCCCCAGCGGCCGCGGCCCCGGACGGTGCACCACTGACGTATGAGCTACTGGGGGTAGCAAGCAGATGACCAAAAAGACGCGGATCCGCGTGGCGCGTGTGGCGGCCGGCGCGGTAATCGCCGCGGGCGCCTCGCTGACCATCGCGGGCGCCGCTCAGGCCGCCGGTATCGGCGTGGCCGTCGAGACGGGCGTGCTCGATGTCGGTCTCGGCATCAACGACACGTCGGGCGGTACGACCGACGGTGGCGACCCGGGCGGCGTCGACAGCGGCGGCACCACGGACGGCGGGACCACCGATGGTGGCGCGACCGATGGTGGCGCGACGGACGGCGGGACCACCGACGGTGGCGCGACCGATGGTGGCGCGACGGACGGCGGGACCACCGACGGTGGCACGACCGATGGTGGCGCGACGGACGGCGGGACCACCGACGGTGGCGCGACGGACGGCGGCGCGACGGACGGCGGGACCACCGACGGTGGCGCGACGGACGGCGGCGCGACCGACGGCGGGACCACCGATGGTGGCACCACGGACGGTGGCGCGACGGACGGCGGCGCGACCGATGGTGGCGCGACCGACGGCGGGACCACTGACGGTGGCGCGACCGATGGTGGCACCACTGACGGTGGCGCGACGGACGGCGGGACCACCGATGGTGGCACCACGGACGGCGGGACCACCGCCGGTGGCACCACCGGCGGCTCGGCCACCGGCGGTTCCAGCGAGGGCGCGACCGGCGGCTCCACCGCCACCGGTGGCAACGGCGCAGGCACCTGCACCGTCGACCTCGACGGTGCCGCGTGCGCCGACAACACCGACACCGACAACGCCGGCTCCAAGCCGGTGCAGCAGGGCGAGGCCAAGGAGGAGCTGGCGGAGACCGGCGCCGCCGAGACCTCGTTCCTGCTGATCGGCGCCGCGACCATGATCGCGGGTGGCATCGGTTTCCGGATGCTGCCGCGTCTGGTCAGCGGTGGCCGTACCGCCGCCTGATCACCACACGGTCGCACCGTCGTGGCGCAGCGTGACCGCCTGACGGCGTGAGCGCTCCGCCACGGTGGAGATCGGCGCGGGGATCAGCGCGGAGATCGGCGCAGGGATCACGGCAGAAGGGCCCGGGCGTGAAGCCCGGGCCCTTCGTCCTGCACACGTGTGCGCGATGTCACGCCGGCTGATACGTCGCGACCAGCGCCATCGCCGCGAGCAGCAGTACCACCAGGGTCAGCAGCGCCACGGGGCTCAGTCCTCCGAGGGGGCCCTGCTGCTCCAGGCGCTCCCTGTGGGCACGGCACACCCGGCATCTGCCTTCGGTGACCGGTCCCGCGCAGTTGGCGCACACCAGTCGGTCGTAGGTCATGCGCATTCCTCCTCACCGCGCTGCGGAGCCGCATACAGCGTCTTCCGCTCAACGCTCGGGGGAACACGACCGTTCCCCACCCCCACTGTGCCAGTTTCCGGCCGGTTCGGCGCGGCCGGTCGGTTTCCGTCCGGGCCCTCACCGGTGGCGCCGGCTCCGTATCCGTGATAAATCGCCCAAGCCGGTCCCTGGTCGCTCCTGGACGGGCCGTGCGAGGCCCCCCGTGACGGTCCGACTTCGGATGCGGACTGCGCGTGCCAGTCGGGTTCGCGTAAGGTCTCGCTCACCTACTCCCGGCCGACCGTGGTGTGCACCCGTGATCCGATTCGACAACGTCACCAAGACCTATCCGAAGCAGAACAGCCCTGCCCTTCGCGATGTCTCCCTCGAAATCGAGAAGGGCGAGTTCGTCTTCCTCGTCGGCTCCTCCGGCTCCGGAAAGTCGACCTTTCTCCGCCTGCTCCTGCGTGAGGAGCGCACCAGCCACGGCATGGTGCACGTCCTCGGCAAGGACCTCGCGCGCCTGTCCAACTGGAAAGTGCCGCAGATGCGCCGTCAACTCGGCACGGTCTTCCAGGACTTCCGGCTGCTGCCGAACAAGACCGTCGCCCAGAACGTGGCGTTCGCGCAGGAGGTCATCGGCAAGCCGCGCGGTGAGATCCGCAAGGCGGTGCCCCAGGTCCTCGACCTCGTCGGTCTCGGCGGCAAGGAGGACCGGATGCCCGGCGAGCTGTCCGGTGGTGAGCAGCAGCGCGTGGCGATCGCGCGTGCCTTCGTCAACCGCCCCATGCTGCTGATCGCGGACGAGCCCACCGGCAACCTCGACCCGCAGACGTCCGTCGGCATCATGAAGCTGCTGGACCGTATCAACCGCACCGGTACGACTGTCGTGATGGCGACCCACGACCAGAACATCGTCGACCAGATGCGCAAGCGCGTGATCGAGCTGGAGAAGGGCCGTCTCGTGCGTGACCAGGCACGCGGCGTCTACGGATACCAGCACTGACCACGTACTCGCCACCGCGCCACCGAGTCACCGAGCATTGAGTATCGAAAGCTGAAAGGACGCCATGCGCGCCCAGTTCGTCCTGTCGGAGATCGGCGTCGGTCTCCGTCGCAATCTCACGATGACCTTCGCGGTCATCGTCTCCGTAGCCCTCTCGCTCGCCCTGTTCGGCGGCGCGCTGCTCATGCGCGAGCAGGTCAGCGTGATGAAGGACTACTGGTACGACAAGGTCAACGTCTCCATCTTCCTCTGCAACAAGAACGACGCGGCGACCGCGCCCAAGTGCGCCAAGGGCGCGGCCACGGGTCAGCAGAAGGACCAGATCAAGGCCGATCTGGCCAAGATGGACACCATCGTCGAGAACGTCCACTACGAGACGTCGGACGAGGCGTACAAGCACTACAAGGAGCGGTACGGCGACACGCCCATCGCCGCGACCATCACACCGGACCAGATGCCGGAATCCTTCCGGGTGAAGCTGAAGGACCCGGAGAAGTACCAGGTGGTCGCCACCGCGTTCGCCGGCCGGGACGGGGTGGAGTCCGTCCAGGACCAGCGGAACATCCTGCAGAATCTCTTCGACCTGATGAACGGCATGAATATCGCCGCACTCTGTGTGATGGCGTTGATGCTGGTCATCGCGTTGATGCTGATCGTGAACACCGTGCGTGTGTCGGCGTTCAGCCGGCGCCGGGAGACCGGGATCATGCGGCTCGTCGGCGCCTCCAGTTTCTACATCCAGATGCCGTTCATCATGGAGGCCGCGTTCGCGGGGCTGATCGGTGGCGGGGTCGCCTGCGTGATGCTGCTCCTCGGCAGGTACTTCCTGATCGATCACGGTCTCGCCCTCGCCGACAAGATGCAGTTGGTCAACTTCATCGGCTGGGACGCGGTGCTCGCCAAGCTTCCGCTGGTGGTCGCGATCGGTCTGCTGATGCCCGCCGTGGCCGCTTTCATCGCGCTGCGCAAGTACCTCAGGGTGTGACAAGCGCCCTTGGCGTGGTGGCGACAAGCACCGTCCGGCCGGGTCGCGTTGTCCTAGACTCAACGCCATGTCGGGTTCCGAGTCGCTTCAGAAGCCCCGCGGTTTACGCCGCGGGGCGGCCCTGACATTGGTTTTCGCGACCGTGCTCGCCACGGCCGCGGCCACGAACTCCCTGCCGCGCACCAGCGGTGAGGCCCCCCCCGACCCGGCCCGGCCCGTCTCCTCGACGGCCGACCGGGACGAGGTCGCACGGGCCGCCGCCGACGCCATGGCCAACGGCACCTCGGCGACCGACGCCGCCGAGGAGGTCGTCAGCCGCAGCGGCGACCGCTGGGGCGCCGTCTACGACAAGCGGGAGTACGAGGAGTTCCGGCAGTCCCTCGACGGTACGTACACGGGCGTGGGGCTCTGGGCGAGACGTACGGCGGGCGGTCTGGTCGAGGTCACCCGCGTCCAGCCCGGCGGACCCGCCGGGGCCGCCGGGATCGGCGCCGGGGACATCATCCGGGAGATCGACGGCCGCAGCGTCGCGAAGCGCCCGGTCACGGAGGTCATGGCGCTGCTCCGCGGTGACGAGTCCGCCAGGAAGGGAAGCTCCGGCGAGAGCGCCGTGGGTACCGGTGTGGCGCTCGGCCTGGAGCGCGAGGGCCGCCGCTGGACCGAGAGCCTGCGCCGCGCCCGGCTCACCACCGAGTCCGTCACGGTCGACACGATCGAGGGCGGCGCGCTGCGGATCAAGGTCGGCGCGTTCACGAAGGGCGCGGGCGAGCGGGTACGGGACGCGGTCCTGGACGCGCCGAGGGGCGCCGGTGTCCTGCTCGACCTCCGGGGCAACGCGGGCGGGCTGGTCAGCGAGGCCGTACGGGCCACCTCCGCCTTCCTCGACGGCGGCCTGGTCGCCACGTACGACATACGGGGCGAGCAGCGCGCGCTGTACGCGGACCCCGGCGGCGACACCGAGCGGCCCGTGGTCGTGGTGGTCGACGGCGGCACGATGAGCGCGGCCGAGCTGGTCACCGGCGCCCTCCAGGACCGCGGCCGGTCCGTCACGGTCGGCTCCCGCACCTTCGGCAAGGGCTCCGTCCAGATGCCGAGCAAGCTTCCCGACGGCTCCGTGGCCGAGCTGACCGTGGGCCACTACCGCACTCCGGCCGGGCACGGCGTGGACGGCCAGGGCGTCACCCCGGACCTCCAGGTCAGTGAGGGGGCCCAGGAGCGGGCCAGGACGGTGCTCAGCGGGCTCGGCGGTACGGAGTAGGAGCCCCCGCGGGACCTGGAACGGCGGCTTCGCCGGGTACGGGGCCCACGCCGCGTAAAGGAGTTGCGCGGGGGTGCGAAAATGGGGAGACCATGGCTAAGGAAAAAGGGCGCAAAATCATTGCGCAGAACAAGAAGGCGCGGCACGACTACCTCATTCTCGACACCTATGAGTGCGGTCTCGTGCTCACCGGCACCGAGGTGAAGTCCCTGCGCCAGGGGCGTGCCTCCCTGGTGGACGGCTTCGTGCAGATCGACGGGCACGAGGCATGGCTGCACCATGTGCACGTCCCCGAGTACACCCAGGGGACCTGGACCAATCACAGCGCCCGCCGCAAGCGGAAGCTGCTGATGCACCGGGCCGAGATCGACAAGCTGGAGTCGAAGTCGCAGGAGACGGGGCACACGATCGTGCCGCTCGCCCTGTACTTCAAGGACGGCCGGGCCAAGGTCGAGATCGCGCTCGCGAAGGGCAAGAAGGAGTACGACAAGCGCCAGACGCTCCGCGAGAAGCAGGACCGGCGCGAGACGGACCGGGCGATCTCGGCGGTCAAGCGGCGCCAGCAGGCCTGACCTGGCGGCCGGGTGCCCCCGGCCGGGCGGCCGGGCCCCGCCGGGGAATGGACTGGCCCCCGGACGCGTTGGTCACGTACGATGGGCCGTGCACCCCACAGAGGGCGCACGCTTGAAAAATAAACATGGGGATGATCGGTTTCGACAGCGGATGTCGAAGCAGGGGAAGCGAGTCGAGGAAGCGGCAATGATCTCGTAAACCATATGTCGCAAACAATAATCGCCACTTCTAAGCGCGATTCCTCCGCCTTCGCCCTCGCTGCCTAATTAGCAGCTAGCGAAGACTCTGCGGAGTGTCAGCCCGGGGCTGTTCCCGACCCGGATCCTGGCATCAACTAGGGAACTAAACTTCTCAGCCCGGTCACGGGGCCGAGAAGGAAATCAAACAGTGGCTGAGCCCGTCGGAGACTTGTCCGTGTGATCTCCGGGGCCGAGAAAATCACAGCGGACTGCACTCGGAGAAGCCCTGGTTCCGCACCGTTGGACGCGGGTTCGATTCCCGCCATCTCCACAATTCCCATGTGAGGCGAAGGCCCCACTGCTCAGGCGGTGGGGCCTTCGTCGTGTTCCGGCGCACGCGGAGTCCGGGCGGCGGTCCGGCCCTCGACGACGGGCAGCCCGCGGCGGGCCCGGCCTCGGACCGCGCGGCGGCTCCGAGGGCGGTGCGTGCAGCAGGCCGCGATGACCAGCGCCAGCAGCGCCGCCGCCGGCGGTACGGCGAAGGCCTGGGCCGGAGTGGTGTGTTCCGCCGCCCAGCCGCCCAGAGCCGCGCCCGCCGCGATCCCGGCGAGCAGCGCGGTCACCGCCAGGGTCATGGACTCGTTCAGCCGGGCCTCGGGCGTGAGGCGCTGGACGAGGGTCATGCCCGTCACCATCGTCGGCGCGGTCGCCGCGCCCGCCAGCAGCAGTGCCCCGGCCAGCAGCGGCAGCGAGCCCGTACGCGCCGCGAGCAGCGGCAGGGTCAGCAGCGCCGCCATCGCGGCGACACAGCCGAGCAGCCGCACACGCGGGCGGCGGGCCGGGGCCAGGGAGCCCAGCAGCAGGCCGGAGACGCCCGATCCGGCCGCCTGGAGCGCGAGCACCGCGCCCGCCCACGCACCGTGTCCCCGGTCGTCGGCGAAGGCGAGGGTGGTGACCTCCATGGCGCCGAAGACCGCGCCCGTGGCGAGGAAGACGGCGAGGAGCGCGGTCAGCGCGGGGGAGTGCAGCGGGGCCAGGGAGGCGGCCGTGCGGCCGGCGGCGGGCGGTTCCGTGGCGCGCTGGGCCGCGAAGACCAGGACGCCGGTCAGCAGCAGGACCGCGCCGGTCAGGGTGCCCGCCTCCGGGAAGAGCGCGGTGCACAGGAAGGCGGCCAGCACCGGGCCCAGCATGAAGCACAGCTCGTCGGCGGCCTGTTCGAAGGCGGTGGCGGTGTGCAGGGCCGCCGCGTCACCGCGGTGCAGATGCGCCCAGCGCGCCCGGGACATGCCGCCCGTGTTGGGGGTGGTGGCGGTCGCCGCGTAGGCGGCGAAGAGCGTCCAGTCGGGGGCTCCGTACCGCACACAGAGCAGCAGGGCCAGTGAGCCGAGTACGGCGATCGCGGTGGCGGGGACGGCGACACGGGCCTGCCCGTACCGGTCGACGAGGCGCGCCGTCCAGGGGCCGGCCAGGGCCGTGGCCGCGAGACCGGTGGCGGTGACGGCGCCGGCCAGGGCGTACGAACCGCGCGACCCGGCGATCATGATCACGGCGGCCACGCTGAACATCCCCATCGGGAGGCGCGCGAGGAGGTTCCCGGCGGTGAACGCGCGGGCGCCCGGGGGCGCGAAGAGACGGGCGTACGGATGCACGCGCTGCCGCGCGCTCCGGCGTGCGGCGCCCTGGCGCACACCGTGGTGTGTGCTCCCGTACGCCTCGTCCCGCGCGGCCAGGACCAGCGTGGAGCCGGTCACCGACATCAGCGGTGTGTTCCGTCCGGTGGTGCCGGGACGCGGTGCGGTGTGCGGGCGGGGCCGGGAGTGAGGGCGTGGGGATCGGGAGTGCGGGGATCGGGGATGCGGCATGGCTTCACCCTCGCGGCCCGCTCCCTGCCCGGTCCAACACCTGATGAGCGGCTGTTCACGCAATCCTGTTGTCAATGGCGTGCGGGGGCTGTTCAATGCCGTGTGCCCCAGGACATCGACCCCCGGCTGCTGCGCGCCTTCACCGTCACCGCGGAAGAGCTGCACTTCACCCGCGCCGCCGCCCGCCTCTACCTCGCCCAGCAGGCCCTCAGCCGTGATGTGCGGCGGCTGGAGCGGGAGTTGGGCGTGGAGCTGTTCGTCAGGACGACCCGCCGGGTGACCCTGACGGCCGACGGCGAGCGGCTGCTCCCGTACGCCCGGCGGGTGCTCGCGGCCCAGGACGAGCTGCTGGCCGCGTCCGCGGGCGAGGTGCCGCCGCTGCTCGTGGACCTCAACACCGAGGGCATGGTCGCCGGCCGGATTCTGGCGCGCGCCCGGGAACTCGTCCCGCACCACGAGCTGATGGCCCGCTTCCGGAGCGGACTCACCGGCGCCGCCGCCGACATCCTCGCGGGGCGGCTCGACGCCTCCTTCGGCTACGCGGGAGGGCTCGCGCCCGTCCTGCGCGACGCGCTCTCCCACCAGCTCGTACGGTACGAGCCGCTGGCCGTGCTCCTGCCGTACGGCCACCCGCTGGCCCGGCTCCCCGAGGTGCCGCTCGACGCGCTCGCGGGCGAGACCGTGTACGCGGGGGCCGGCAATCCGGGGACCGCGGAGTGGACCGAGCTGGCGCGGCGGCTCTTCGCGGGCCGCTCCATCGAGGTCGCCCCGCCCGCGCCGATGGCTGTCGGCGCGGAGGAATTCCGCCGAGTCATGGCCAAGCATCGCCAACCG
The DNA here is from genome assembly GCF_042756365.1 of Streptomyces sp. NPDC059092. Lineage (NCBI taxonomy): Bacteria > Bacillati > Actinomycetota > Actinomycetes > Kitasatosporales > Streptomycetaceae > Streptomyces > Streptomyces sp. NPDC059092. The sequence continues at coordinate 19,339 of NZ_JBHZEJ010000070.1, read as the reverse complement.
GTCCTGGCCGTCGTAGATTTCCCGGTGATGCCTGACACAGTGCTGCGTCCGCTGGTCGATCCCGTCCCTCTGTCGCCGCTCTCGCTGGTGTGGCGCAAAGGGCTGCGTCATCCGGGGCTGGAGGCGCTCCGAACTGCCGCTGCCGGGCTCGCGGCCGAAGAAGGATGGCTCGATCCGGACCCTGCCGATCTCCTCTTACCACTGTCATTGCATTGATACGTCACAACTTGTGAACCGGATCCACACACTCTCCCGGTGCGCTACATTCATTGCCCGGGTGCGGTGTGGTAGGGGCGCGCGGTGCGAGTGGGGTCTCGGCCGACAAAATCAGCCAGCGTATGTATGCACCTAAATCAGTCAGCGGTGGGGGATGTGCGTACTTCAGTGGAACAGTGGCGTGAAGATGCCCGGACCGGGCACATGTATGAGCCGAACGATGTGACCGTGGAGCTGGACGGTCTGGGGCGTCAGCTCTCCGAACTGCCCGCCGGGACCCGTCCGGAGACGAAGCCCGGCACCGGCATAGGCGCCGGCATAGGCACGAGCGCGGGCACGGGCGCCGGCTTCGGATCCGGTACGGACGCGGCCAGCGGTACGCGGCTCGACGTGGACGGTACCGACGACGGGACCGACTCCCCCGAAGGCCCCGTCTTCGTGGACGAGAGCGGCCGGCGGAGCAAGAAGCTCCGCCGGGCCGGCTGGGTCGTCGCGATCGCCTGCGCCTGCTACGCCACCACCGTGGTGGCCGCGCTCCTCGGCGGCGACTCCTCCGCCCCCTGGCTCCAGATACCGGGCCTCGCGGACAAGAAGAAGCCGGACACCGTGCAGATACAGCCGGCCCCCACGACCTCCCCGACCGCCGTGGCCGGCAGCGCCGATCCGGCCGCCTCGCCCACGGCGACGAACATCGGCGGCGCCACCGCCCCCCGTACCTCCGGGACCGTGACCACCGGCGACTCGGGCGTCCCCGTCCCGGGAGCGTCCAACTCCGTCCCGCCGCCCGTGGTTTCCGACCCGTCCGGTGACACCGACCCAGCTCCGGGCAAGAGCGACTCCACCGGCACCGGCACCAGCGGCGGCGCGGGCTCCGCCGGCGCCGGGGGCCCGACCCCGACGGCCACCGCCAGCGACGTCGTCTCGCCGTCCGCCGATCCCAGTCCGCCCGTCGAATCACCGCCGGTGGAAGACGCCGGCCAACTGGCGGAAGGCGCACAGTAGATGACTTCCTCCGGCAGGCGGGCCCAGCCGCGCAGGGCGGCCCGGCCCAGCAACACCACGCCCGACAACACCACACACCACAGCACCACACACCACAGCGCCAACCACCACAGCGCGAAGCCCCGCAAGAAAACGCGGACCGTCCGGCGGCGCCGGCTGCCCATGCGCTATCTGCTGCCCTCGCTCGTCCTCGTCGCCCTGGCCGCCATGCTCATGCTCCGCGGCTACGTCCACAGCGAGATCCTCGCCGACCACCGTGTCCGCCCCCCGGCCGCCACCGACCAGGTCCCCCGCCACATCCTCGAAGGCGGCCCCGTCATCGACGCGCGCGGCACCGAGGCCCCCCGGTCGATCGACATCCCCGACCGGAAGCTCGTCCTCACCTTCGACGACGGCCCGGACCCCGAGTGGACCCCCAAGGTCCTCGACGAACTCAAGAAGTACGACGCCCACGGCGTCTTCTTCATCACCGGCACCATGGCCTCCCGCTACCCCGCGCTCGTCAAGCGCATGGTCGACGAGGGCCACGAGATCGGGCTGCACACCTTCAACCACCCCGACCTCTCCTACCAGTCCAAGTCCCGCATCGACTGGGAGCTGACCCAGAACCAGCTCGCGCTCGCGGGCGCCGCCGGGATCCGCTCCTCGCTCTTCAGGCCCCCGTACTCCTCCTTCGCCGACGCCATGGACAACAAGTCGTGGCCGGTCACCCAGTACATCGGCAGCCGCGGCTACATCACCGTCCTCGACAGCCTCGACAGCGAGGACTGGAAGCGCCCCGGAGTCGACGAGATCATCAAGGGCGTCACGCCCAAGGGGCACGAGGGTTCCATCGTCCTGATGCACGACTCCGGCGGCGACCGCTCCCAGACCGTTCAGGCGCTCGGCCGCTACCTGCCCGAGATGCAGAAGCGCGGCTTCGCCTTCGCCAACCTCACCGAGGCGCTCGGCGCGCCCAGCGCCCACACCCCGGTCACCGGCGTCGAGCTGTGGAAGGGCAAGGCGTGGGTCGCCGCCGTGGCCCTCTCGGACAACATCACCGGCGTCCTCGTCGCCGGGCTCGCCGTGATCGGCTTCCTGGTCATCTCCCGGTTCGGGCTGATGCTGGTGCTCTCCTTCGCGCACGCCCGCAAGGTCCGCAGGCGCGACTTCCGCTGGGGCCCGGAGGTCACCGAACCGGTCACCGTCCTCGTTCCCGCGTACAACGAACGCGAGTGCATCGCCAATACGGTGAACTCCCTGATGGCCAGTGACCATCCGGTCGAGGTGATCGTCGTCGACGACGGCTCGACCGACGGGACCGCCGACATCGTCGAGGCGCTCTGGCTCCCCAACGTCCATGTCGTACGCCAGGAGAACGGTGGCAAACCGGCCGCCCTCAACAACGGCATCGCGCACGCCAGTCACGACATCGTCGTGATGATGGACGGCGACACCGTCTTCGAACCGGCCACCGTACGGGAGTTGGTGCAGCCCTTCGGCGACCCGCGCGTCGGCGCCGTCGCGGGCAACGCCAAGGTCGGCAACCGCGACACCCTGATCGGGGCCTGGCAGCACATCGAGTACGTGATGGGCTTCAACCTCGACCGCCGCATGTACGACGTCCTCGGCTGCATGCCCACCATCCCCGGCGCGATCGGCGCCTTCCGCCGCCAGGCGCTGGAGCGCGTCGGCGGCATGAGCGACGACACGCTCGCCGAGGACACCGACATCACCATGGCGATGCACCGCGACGGCTGGCGCGTCGTCTACGCCGAGCGCGCCCGCGCCTGGACCGAGGCCCCGGAGTCCGTGCAGCAGCTCTGGTCCCAGCGCTACCGCTGGAGCTACGGCACGATGCAGGCGATCTGGAAGCACCGCCGCGCCCTCGTCGAACGCGGCCCCTCCGGCCGCTTCGGCCGCGTCGGTCTCCCGCTGGTCTCCCTCTTCATGGTGCTGGCGCCGCTGCTGGCGCCGCTGATCGACGTCTTCCTCGTGTACGGCCTGGTCTTCGGCCCCACGCAGAAGACCGTCGGCGCGTGGCTGGGCGTCCTGCTCGTCCAGGCCGTGTGCGCCGCCTACGCCTTCCGGCTCGACGGGGAACGTATGACACACCTCATCTCACTGCCCCTCCAGCAGATCCTGTACCGGCAGCTCATGTACGTGGTGCTGCTCCAGTCCTGGATCACCGCCCTCACCGGCGGCCGGCTGCGCTGGCAGAAGCTGCGCCGCACCGGCGTGGTGGAGGCGCCGGGCTCGATCCCGGGCCGGAGCGGAAAAGACGCGGAGCGGAGGCCGGTCGCGTGAGCCACCACTCCGTGGACGCGGGTACGGGCGGTCTGGACGCGACTCCCGCGTACGGCCACCCGACCCTGACCCCGAACCCGCCCCCGGTCCCGGCGGCCGGTTCGGCCGGGCCGGCCGATCCGGCGCCCCGTCCGCCCGGCCGGGACCGCTACCTCGACCTGCTGCGCGCGGTGGCCCTGGTCCGTGTCGTGGTCTTCCACATCTTCGGCTGGGCCTGGCTGACGATCCTCTTCCCGTCCATGGGCGTGATGTTCGCGCTGGCCGGGTCACTGATGGCCAGGTCGCTCTCGAAGCGCTCCCCGTGGAGCGTGCTGCGGGGCAGGCTGCGCAGGCTGCTGCCGCCGATGTGGGCGCTGGCGCTGATCATCGTGCCGGTGATGTTCCTGATGGGCTGGAAGCCGGCGCGCGAGGAGGGGCTGTGGGGCATCGTCAAGCTGCTCAACTACCTCGTGCCGATCGGCGCCCCGCCGTACCCCTTCGAGAGCGGCGACGGCAGCGGCGTACTGGACACGACGTGGGCACAGGACTCGGCGGGCCCGCTCTGGTACATCCGCGCCTACCTGTGGTTCGTCCTGCTCTCGCCCCTGCTGGTACGGGCGTTCCGCCGGGCGCCCTGGGTGACGCTGCTCTTCCCCGTCGCGCTGACGGCGGTCATCGGTACGGGACTGGTCGAGGTCCCCGGCGAGTTCGGCATGGCGCTCACGGACTTCGCGGTGTACGGCGCCTGCTGGGTGCTCGGCTTCGCGCACAACGACGGCATGTTCCAGAAGGTGCCGCGCTATCTGACGGTCTCCCTGGCGGCCATGACGATGGCGTTCGGCCTGTGGTGGGCCTCGGGCCACCTCACGGCCGAGGGCTGGAACCTGGACGAGATCCCGCTCGCCCAGGCGACCTGGTCGCTGGGGTTCGTGATGATCCTGCTCCAGTACTCGCCGTCCTGGCAGGAACTGCCGGGGAAGCTCAAGCAGTTCGACTCGACGATCACCCTGGCCAACAACCGTGCCGTGACGATCTACCTCTGGCACAACCTGCTGATCATGATGACGTACCCGCTCATCGACCAGCTCTGGAACATCCCGGGGTCCGAATCCTTCGCCACGGAGCTGGACTCGCTGTACAACGTGCTGCCGCTGGTCATGGTGTGGCCGATGATCGGGCTGATGATCCTGGCCATCGGGTGGGTCGAGGACCTGGCGGCACAGCGCAGACCGAGGCTGTGGCCGAACGGGGAGAAACGCGCCAGGGGCGGCCGCAGGTCACCCACCCGTAAACGCTGACCTCGCGCACGTGCCGCGCCTCAGCCCGCGTACGCCGAACTCTCCCGGACGACCAGCGCGGGCGCCAGCAGCACCTGCTCCGGCGCGCCCTGCGGCTCCTTGATCCGGGCGAGCAGCAGCCGGGTACAGGCGCGGCCCACCTCCGGCAGCGGCTGGCGCAGGCTGGTCAGTCCTGGGGTGAGCAGCGCTGCGGCGGAGGAGTCGTCGAAGCCGACGACGGCGATGTCGCGCCCCGGCGTACGGCCGCTCTCCAGCAGCGCCCGGTAGCAGCCGAGGGCGAGGGTGTCGCTGGCCGCCACCACGGCCGTCGTACCGGCGGAGAGGAGCGGGGCCACCGCGTCCCGCGCGGCGTCGACCTCGTTCACCGCGGACGCCCGCAGACCGCGCGCGGAGAGCCCGTGGCGGCGCATCGCCTCTCGCCACCCCTCGGCCCGGTCGTCGCCCACGCCGGAGCCCTTCGGCCAGCCGAGGAAGGCGATCCTGCGGTGGCCGAGCCCGACGAGGTGGTCGACGGCCGCCGACGTACCGTGGGCGCCGTCCACGTCCACCCAGTCCCCGGCGGGCCGCGCCGACCAGGGGCGGCCGAAGGCCACGAAGGGGATACCGCGCTTGCGCAGCCAGTCGGGGCGCCGGTCGCCCCGGAAGGTGTGCGTGAGGACGAAGCCGTCGACCGGCTGCTCCCGCAGCAACTCGGCGTAGCAGTCGGGCTTGTGCTCGGCCCCGGCGGGCGCGGTGAAGAGCAGCACCCGGTACCCGGCCTCGTTGGCCGCACGCGAGAACGCGTGCAGGAAGTGGTCCATCACCGGCCCCGACTCCTCCTGGGTCATGGGATGGACCCCGTAACCGATCAGCTTGCTGGACCGCGTCCGCAGGGCACGCGCGGCCTGGTGCGGCCGGTAGTCCAGCTCGGCTATCGCCTGGCGGACCCGCTCCAGGGTCAACGGTGCCAGCAGCTCCGGGGCGTTGAGCGCGTTGGACACGGTCTGCGGCGACACCCCCACCCGCTGAGCCACCTGCGCCAGGGTGGCCGGCCGGTCGCCCTGGCCGCTGGATCTCGTCGTCGTACGCGCCATGCGGTCTCCTCCGCGTCCGGGCGCGCGTCGGCTGTTCCAACGCGTTCTGATTCGCCTTGAGTTGGAAGATTAATCGGCGCGTGGAGGAGAGGGGGCCCGGTCCGTGGCCGGGGACCGTCCGGTCCCGTCGTCCCCGTCGGCCGTCAGGCCTGCGCGGTGGGCCGGACGACGACCTCGCTGATGTCGACGCCGGTGGGCTGCTCGATCGCGAAACCGATCGCGGAGGCGATGGCGGAGGGCGGGATCGCGATCTCGTCGCGCTGCCGGATCAAAGCCGCAGCCACCTCGGGGCCCGCTCCCTTGCCGACCCCCTCGGTGTGGGTGAATCCGGGGGAGACGAGGGTGACGCGCAGGTCGGGACCGGACTCCTGGCGCAGCCCCTCGGTCAGTACTTTGACCGCCGTCTTGGTGGCCGCGTACACGCCCTGCGGTGATTTCACGACGTACGCCGCAGTGGAGGCGACGTTGACGAACTGGCCGGAACGCTGCCGCCGGAAGACGGGCAGTGCCGCGCCGATGCCGTTCAGCAGACCGGTGACGTGGGTCGCGACCATCGCGTCCCAGTCGTCCTGACGCAGCTCGTCGAAGGGTGACACCACCATCGTGCCGGCGTTGGAGACGAGGACGTCGAGCCGGCCGAACCGGTTGACCGCCGTGTCCGTGAGGAGCTTCAGGTCGTCCCTGCGCGTCACGTCGATGACGGTTCCGACGGCCGAGCCGCCCTGTGCCGTGATCCGGTCCACCACCGCGGTCAGCCGGTCCTCCCGTCGGGCTCCCAGGACGAGCAGGGCTCCTTTCGAGGCGAGGTACGTCGCCGTCGCCTCTCCGATGCCGCTGCTGGCACCCGTGATCGCTACTACCTTGCCTTCGATTCCTGACATGAGCAACCGTCCTTACAGGGTGAATGCGCGCAGGTCAGACCATGACCTACAGTGAAAGTGGGGTCTCCACCACTTGTTCGAGAGTAAGTGGGCGGTCCCCCACTTAGCAAGCGCGGAGAATCTGGAGAGGGGACGGCAGCCACCGATGAACACCGACGCACCACGCCCGTTGCGTGCCGACGCGCGACGCAACCGGGACAAGATCCTCACCGCCGCGGTGAGGGTGTTCACCGAGGAGGGACTGGACGCGCATCTGGAGCGCATCGCCAAGGTGGCGGGCGTGGGCAGCGCGACCCTCTACCGCAACTTCCCCACCCGTGACGCTCTGATCGAGGCGGCCTACCGCAACGAAGTGGCCCAGCTGTGCGACGCGGTCCCCGGCCTTCTGGCGGCGAAGCCGCCGTTCGAAGCCCTGCGCGCCTGGACACGCCTCTTCCTCGACTACGTCACCGCCAAACTCGGCATGGCCGAGGCCCTGCGCGCCATCGCCGCCACGGGAGAGAACCCCTACGGCCACAGCCGGGAGATGATCGAGGCCGCCACGACCGCCCTGATGGACGCGTGCGCGGCCGCCGGGACGATCCGCACCGACATCAGCCCGTCCGACCTGTTCGCAGCCCTCGCGGGCATCGCCCTGACCTCGGCGCGGCCCGCGCAACGGGAGCAGGCCGAACGCCTCCTCGACCTCACCCTGGACGGACTGGCCGCCCGGTCGTGACGCCGTGCTCGGAGCGCGGTTCGTGAGTCGTCGCCCGCCCGCGACCGGCCGCGGGCGAACCGCGCGACGGGCGTGAGTTCTTCGCGCCGGCCCTGAGCGCGACGGCCGTCACCGAGGTGATCCAGAGCGTGAGCAGGCCGGCGCGCCCAGGACCATGCCGAGCGGCAACGCCGGCGACCGGCTTCTTCCCCGTGGGCGGGAGGCTGGAGCGGTCGAAGAGCGTGGTGCGGCCGGCCCCACGTGGACGCGGTCCCGGACGACGCTGAAGCCCCGGAACCGGACAATCCGCCTCCACGTGTGACGAGAGCCGCCGGACTCTCGCGGAACGCCCGCTCACAGTGACGCCGCGCCCCGGGTGAGAGCAAGGTTGCGCGGCGGTCATTTTGAGGCACGGGGGTGAAACGCGACGTATCTACGGTCGGGGATCACCTACCGAACCCGTCCGTGGAGGCGTGATGACTGCCCCGATCACCACCGTCGCAGCACGTAAAGGGGGCCGCTGGATCGAGCACTGGGATCCGGAGGACGACACCTTCTGGCGCGGGACGGGGGAGCGGGTCGCCCGGCGCAATCTGCTCTTCTCCGTGCTGTCCGAGCACATCGGCTTCTCCATCTGGACCCTGTGGTCCGTGATGGTGCTCTTCATGGGGCCGGAGTACGGCGTCGACCCGGCCGGGAAGTTCTTCCTGATCGGGACCGCCACCCTGGTCGGCGCGATCGTGCGGGTCCCCTACACCTTCGCCGTCGCGCGCTTCGGCGGGCGGAACTGGACGATCTTCAGCGCGCTGATGCTGCTCCTGCCGACGGTCGCCGCGTTCGTCGTCATGGAGCCCGGGACCTCGTACACCACCTTCATGGTCGTCTCGGCGCTCACCGGCGTCGGCGGCGGGAACTTCGCCTCCTCCATGACGAACATCAACTCCTTCTTCCCGCTGCGGAAGAAGGGCTGGGCCCTCGGCCTCAACGCGGGCGGCGGAAACATCGGCGTACCCGTCGTACAGCTCATCGGGCTGCTGGTGATCGGGACGGCGGGCGCCGCCCATCCCCGGATCGTGCTCGGTGTCTACATCCCCCTGATCATCGGCGCCGCCGTCTGCGCCGCGCTGTTCATGGACAACCTCGCCCCCGTCAAGAACGACACCGGCGCGGCCAGGGAAGCCGTACGCGACCGGCACACCTGGATCATGTCCGTCCTCTACATCGGGACGTTCGGGTCGTTCATCGGGTACAGCTTCGCGTTCGGGCTCGTCCTCCAGACCCAGTTCGGCCGCACCCCCCTCCAGGCCGCCTCGATCACCTTCATCGGGCCGCTGCTCGGCTCGCTGGTCCGGCCCGTCGGCGGGATGCTCGCCGACCGGCACGGCGGCGCCCGCATCACCCTGTGGAACTTCGCCGCGATGGCCGCGGCGACCGGTGTCGTGGTCTTCGCCTCCGTGATCGAGTCGCTGACCGTCTTCCTCGTCGGGTTCGTCGCGCTGTTCCTGCTCACCGGGCTCGGCAACGGCTCCACGTACAAGATGATCCCCGGCATCTTCCAGGCCAAGGCGCTGGACCAGGGCATGTCCGGCGAAGCCGCCGCCGCGTACGGCCGCCGGCTCTCCGGGGCCTCCATGGGGCTGATCGGAGCAGTCGGCGCGCTCGGCGGGCTCGCGATCAACCTCGCCTTCCGGCAGTCCTTCCAGACGGCGGGGACCGGCACCGCGGCGTTCGTCGCGTTCCTTCTCTTCTACGCCTGCTGCTTCGCCCTCACCTGGGCGGTATACCTTCGCAAGGTGCCCGTCGGCTCCGTACGGGCCGAGAGCGAGCCCCAGCCCAGCTACGCGCGGGTGTAGACCGGAGCGGGACGTAACGCCGGTGAAATGGTGGCGTACCGGGCCTGTCATGCACGGTTGACAGGCTCGGTCGCCTTGGCGCGCTCGTGTACGACAAGTGCGAGTGTGGGTCCGGCAAGCGTGAGTGCGACAAACGTGAGTGCGACAAACGTGAAGGCGAGTGCGAGGGTGGCGCGAGCGGGAGAACAGCGGAAGGAGACGCGTGGACGACCAGCAGCACGGCCCGCTCGCGGGATTCACCATCGGGGTCACCGCGGCCCGGCGCGCCGATGAACTGGGGGCGCTGCTCCAGCGCCGCGGCGGTTCCGTCGTGCACGCGCCCGCCCTGCGCATCGTGCAGCTCGCCGACGACGCGGAGCTGCTGACCGCGACGAAGGAGCTGATCGACCGCGCGCCCGACGTGGTCGTCGCCACGACCGCGATCGGTTTCCGCGGCTGGGTCGGCGCGGCCGACGGCTGGGGCCTCGGCGAGGAGCTGCTGGCCTGCCTGCGCGGTGTCGAGCTGCTGGCCCGCGGACCCAAGGTGAAGGGCGCCATCCGGGCCGCCGGGCTCACCGAGGCGTGGTCACCCACCTCCGAATCCATGGCCGAGGTCCTGGACCGGCTCCTCGGTGAGGGTGTCGAGGGGCGCCGTATCGCCCTCCAGCTCCACGGCGAACCCCTGCCGGGCTTCGTGGAGGCGCTGCGGGCGGGCGGCGCCGATGTCGTGGTCGTCCCCGTCTACCGCTGGATGCCGCCGGAGGACCTCGGCCCGGTCGACCGGCTGATCGACGCGACCGTGGCCCGCTCCGTGGACGCCGTCACCTTCACCAGCGCGCCGGCCGCCGCCTCGCTGCTCTCCCGCGCCGAGGAACGCGGCCGGCTCACCGAACTCCTCGACGCCCTCCACCACGACGTGCTGGCGGCGTGCGTCGGGCCGGTCACCGCCCTGCCGCTCCAGGCGCGGGGGATCGACACCGTCCAGCCGGAGCGCTTCCGCCTCGGCCCGCTCGTCCAGGTGCTCTGTACGGAGCTGCCGGGACGCGCCCGTACGCTGCCGGTCGCGGGCCACCGCGTGGAGATCCGCGGCCACGCGGTTCTCGTGGACGGCGAGCTGCGGCCGGTGCCGCCCGCCGGCATGGCGCTGCTGAAGGCGCTGACGCGGCGGCCCGGCTGGGTGGTCTCGCGGGCGGAGCTGCTGCGCGCGCTGCCCGGCGCGGGCCGCGACGAGCACGCCGTCGAGACGGCGATGGCCCGCCTCAGGACCGCGCTGGGTGCCCCGAAGCTGATCCACACCGTGGTCAAGCGCGGCTACCGGCTGGCGCTGGACCCGTCGGCCGACTCCAAGTACGCGGACGTCTGAACGTCGGCCGTGTGCGCATCGGCCGTGTGCGCACCGGATGTGCGCGCACCGGATGTGCGCGCGACGGACCTCGGACGCGTACCGGATGTGCGCGTACTGGATGTGCGCGCGACGGATGTGCGCGCATTGGACATCCGACGCGCATCGGATGTGCGCGCGAGGGACCTCCGAGCAGCGGGCCGTGAGGTCCGAACGTGTCTGGGTACGTTACGGAGATGGCCCATGACTCCCCGATCCTCATCAGTCCCGCCACCCCGGCCGACGCCGAGCGTGTCGTGGAGGCGCTGCTGCGCAACCGCGACCACATGCGGCCCTGGGGGCCCATACGTCCCGCCGACTTCTTCACCGCGCAGGCCCAGGCCAACCGGATCGCCGACCCGTCCCTCCGGCTCTGGCACCTCAGGGACGGTGACCGGGTCGTCGGCCAGGCGACCCTCTCCACCATCGTGCTCGGGCCCTTCCGCAGTGCGAGCCTCGGCTACTGGGTCGACGCCGGGTACACCGGGCGCGGCCTGGCGACGCGCCTGGTCGAGGAGGTCTGCCGGTCGTCCCGGGACCATCTGGGGCTGCACCGCGTCGAGGCGGCGACCGTCCTCGCCAACGCCGCGTCCCAGCGCGTGCTGCGCAAATGCGGCTTCGAACTGATCGGCACCGCGCCCGACTACCTGCACATCGACGGCGCGTGGCGCGACCACCAGCTCTTCCAGCGCATCCTGCACAACGGCCCGCCGAACACCGCTCCCTGACGCCTCCTCGGAACGGCGGCGGTAGCGGGGGTTCCGGCGGCGCCGCCTTGCGGGCACTCTGGGGAGGGCGGCACCCGGGGCGGCACCCACGGTGAATCCGAGGCGGTGGCAGGCGCATGGCGGCGGGCAGGACAGCGGGCAGGGCAGCAGGCACGGCGGGCACGGGCGCGTACGGCTGGCGGTTCGACTCCGGGCGGGTCTGCCTGGACCTGGTGGCCACCGCGGAACCGCCTCAGGGAGGGCGGGGGCGGCTCGACGGCGCCGTACCGCTCGGCCGGTGGCTGCTCGGCGCCGGACTGCTGCCGCCCGGCACCCCGCTCGCCGGGATCGACGCCCGCTGGGTCCGCTCCTTCACCGAACTCCGCGACGGAATAGGGCGGTTGGTGCGCGCCGAGATCGACGGCCGGCCGGCGCCCGCCGCCCTGGAGCGGGTCAACGCGGCAGCGGCCGGTTCGCCGCCGGGGATCAGGGCCGTACGGAACGAGGCGGGCGTCCTCGTGCGGGCGGCGATCGCCGAGCCGGAGTGCGCCGCGCTGCTCGCCGTCGTGGCCAGGGACGCCGTGGAACTCCTCACCGACCAGGACGCGCGGGCCCGGCTGCGGCGGTGCGAGGGCGACCGCTGCCGGCGCGTCTATCTCGACACCTCGCGCGGTCGGCGCCGCCGTTGGTGCTCCAGCGAGGTCTGCGGGAACCGCGAACGGGTCGCCCGGCACCGGCGCAGGGCGGCCCTGACCGAGGCGTGAGCGCGCCCCGGGCCGCCTCGGGGGCCGCCCCCGGGCCACCTCGGGGGCCTTCCCGAGGCCACCATCGGGGCCACTTCCGGAGCAGCCCCGGGGGCCGCCCCGGGGCCGCCCCCTCTCGGTCGCCTCCCAGTAGCCCCGTAACGCGGCAAAAGCCACACAGGAGGCCCTTCGGCACACTCCGGGTGGCTGGACAAGGGTGCCTCTCCGGCCGATTCCGCAGGGTTCCTGTGCTATTTCAAGCCAACTCTGCGTGCCGCCTTTGCGAGTCGCGGACATGTCCTCCACGAGTTCTGCACGAATCCTGGTGTGGTGCGCGGATCGGCGTGCGAGCCGCCCAGGGGGCCTGGGAGCGCGCCCAAAAGATCTTGGAAGATTTTCCGGAACGGTTGAGCACCGCCGGCCGGGCTTCCGTAGTGATGAGGGAGAAGCAGCCATGAAGGTATCGACCGGGAGGTTTAGGTGCGCAAAGATGCGGCCGTGGCCGATGACCGCCCTCACCGGGCCCGACACCGGAGCGCGACACCGCGCACCAACACTCCCGCACCAGACGAGGAGTTGATGCGAGCCCTCTACCGGGAACATGCCGGACCGCTGCTCGCCTACGTCATGCGTCTCGTGGCGGGCGACCGCCAGCGAGCCGAGGACGTCGTGCAAGAGACGCTCATCCGTGCCTGGAAGAACGCCGGTCAGCTCAACAGGGCGACCGGCTCTGTCCGACCTTGGCTGGTGACGGTCGCCCGGCGCATCGTCATCGACGGACACCGCAGCCGGCAGGCCCGGCCGCAGGAAGTCGATCCGTCGCCGCTGGAGGTCATGCCCGCGGAGGACGAGATCGACAAGGCGTTGTGGCTTATGACGCTCTCAGATGCCCTTGAGGATTTGACCCCTGCCCACCGGGAAGTACTCGTGGAGACGTACTTCAAGGGGCGTACGGTCAATGAGGCGGCCGAAACACTCGGCATACCCAGCGGGACGGTGCGTTCCCGTGTGTTCTACGCACTGCGTTCGATGAAGCTCGCGTTGGAGGAGAGGGGGGTCTCGGCATGACCACGCACGAGCAGTACGGACTGGGCGACGAAAGTACTGTGCATGAAACCGTCGGCGCGTATGTTCTCGGCATTCTTGACGATGTCGACGCCTCCATCTTCGAAGCGCATCTGGCCGGGTGCCGGATCTGCGCGGTCCATCTGGAGGAGTTCTCCGGGATGGAACCGATGCTGGCGATGCTGGCCGACAATCCGAACCCGTTCGGCTCCATAGGACCACCGGGCTCGTTGGCCTCCGTCACCTCGATCAGTCCGCAGGCCCCGCCTCCGGTCCCGCTCGCTCAGCTCCCGACACCGTCCGTCTCCGTACGCCCCAGCCCCCAGCTTCTCGACAAGCTGGTCGACGAGGTGGCGGCGAAACGCGCCAAGCGCAAGCGCCGCGGGCTCTACCTCGTCGCCGCCGCGGCCGCGCTGATCGTCGGCGGTCCCGTCGCGGTCGGGGTCGCCACCCAGGGCGGTGGCAACGAGAGCAGCAACATCGCGTCACGCTCCACCCCGGCGAAGGAATTCGGCCACATGACCAACAAGGTCGGTGCCACGGATCCCACCACGAAGATCAGCGGCACCGTGGCCATGGAGGAGAAGCTCTACGGCACGCTGATGACCCTGGAGCTGAAGAACATCAAGGGTCCGCTGAAGTGCAGCCTGATCGCCGTCTCCAAGACGGGCGAGCAGGAGGTCGTGACGTCCTGGTCCGTTCCCAAGTGGGGGTACGGCATCCCCGACAGCCAGAACGAGGACGCCAGGAAGCCGCTCTACATCCAGGGCAGTACGTCGATGGCCGACAGCGAGTTCGATCACTTCGAGGTACGGACCTTCGACGGCAAGCGACTGCTGGAGATCGACGCCTGACATATGTGCCCCCTTCGCGTACGGTTGACGGCTGCCCGACGCACGTCATGAAGGGGGCCTCGGTGGCCGCGCAGGATGCCGCTGTTGAATCCGCTGGACCCGCCGTCGATCCCGGACGCGACACGGGGCACGACTCCGTACGCGCCCGTGAGATCGGCGTCGAACAGCACCATCTCGACCAGGTGTACCGCCGCCTGGAGGAGAAGATCCACGAGGCGGAGTTCCTGATGAACGACGCCGCCAAACGGGGGCAGGTCGGTACGCCGGGAGCCCTCGCGGAGCGGGACGCCCAGGTCTTCCGGGCCGGGATCCACCTCAACCGGCTCAACAACGAGTTCGAGGACTTCCTCTTCGGCCGGATCGACCTCCTCCGGGGCAAGGACGGCCGGAAGGGCCCGGACGGCGCCCACACCTCGGTCGAGCCCGCCGACGACGCCGTCGGGCCCGACCGCACGGCGGCGATCGCGGAGACGCTGCACATCGGCCGGATCGGAGTGCTCGACTCCGACTACTCGCCGCTGGTCATCGACTGGCGCGCGCCCGCCGCCGCGCCCTTCTACCGCGCCACGCCGGTCGATCCCGGCCGGGTGGTGCGGCGCCGGGTCATCCGCTCCAAGGGCCGCCAGGTCCTCGGGGTCGAGGACGACCTGATGCGTCCCGAACTGACCGCCTCGCTCGACGGCGAGGCGCTGGCCGTGATCGGCGACGGTGCGCTGATGGCCGCCCTCGGGCAGGCCCGCAGCCACACCATGCGGGACATCGTCTCGTCCATCCAGGCCGAGCAGGACCTGGTGATCCGGGCGCCCGCCGCCTCCGTCACCGAGGTCTCCGGCGGCCCGGGCACCGGCAAGACCGCCGTGGCGCTGCACCGTGCCGCCTACCTGCTCTACCAGGACCGGCGGCGGTACGCGGGCGGCATCCTGATCGTCTCGCCGACACCGCTGCTCGTCGCGTACACCGAGGGCGTGCTGCCGTCGCTGGGCGAGGAGGGGCAGGTCGCGATCCGCGCGGTCGGCTCACTGGTGGACGGCGCGGAGGCCACGGCGTACGACGAACCGGCCGTCGCCCGCGTCAAGGGCTCGGCGCGGATGCTGACGGTGCTGCGCAAGGCCGCCAGAGGGGCGCTGGAGGGCGGTACGGGGCCCGCCCCGTCACCCAGGGCCCCGGCGGGGCCCGCGGGCCAGCTCGCGTTCGGTGACCCCGACGGGGGCGACGCCGACGACGAGGACGACTCGCCCGGCGTCGCGGTACGGACCGACCTGCTGCGGGTCGTCGCCTTCGGCCGCCGCCTCGAACTGGAGGCGGACGAGCTGCGGCGCATCCGGCACTCCGTGCTCGGCGGCACCGCGCCCGTCAACCTGCTCAGACCCAGGGCCCGAAGACTCCTGCTGGACGCCCTCTGGTCGAGATCCGGCTCCGCCGGCCGCCACACCGACCCCGAACTGGCGGCCGAACTCCGTTCGTCCTTCGACGAGGACATCACCTCGGAGGACTCCTTCACCTCCTTCCTGGACGCCTGGTGGCCCGAGCTGACCCCGCGCGGGGTGCTGGCCGCGATGGCCGAGGAGCGCCGGCTCGGCCGCTGGTCGCGCCGCGTCCTCAACCCGGGCGAGACGCGTCGCCTGGCCCGCTCCTTCAAGCGGCTGGGCCCGGACGGCACAGGCCCGCTCTCCGTGCACGACGTGGCCCTCCTGGACGAGCTGGAGACCCTGCTCGGCGCCCCGCCGCGCAAGCGCAGGCGCCGCGATCTCGACCCGCTGGACCAGCTCACCGGTCTGGAGGAGCTGATGCCGCAGCGCGAGGAGTCGCAGCGGGAGCGCGCGGAGCGGCTGGCGGCGGAGCGTACGGAGTACGCGCACGTCATCGTCGACGAGGCGCAGGACCTGACGCCCATGCAGTGGCGGATGGTCGGCCGCCGCGGCCGGCACGCCACCTGGACGGTCGTCGGTGACGCCGCGCAGTCGTCCTGGTCGGACCCGGACGAGGCGGCGGAGGCCAGGGACGAGGCGCTCGGCACCCGGCCGCGCCGCCGCTTCACCCTGACGGTCAACTACCGCAACCCGGCCGAGATCGCCGACCTGGCCACGAAGGTCCTGGCGCTGGCCATGCCCGGGATGGAGGCGCCGCGCGCGGTGCGCTCCACGGGCGTACGGCCGCGCTTCGCGGTCGTCCAGGACGGGGACCTCGCCCGCGTCGTACGGGCGGAGGCCCAGGAGCTGCTGGACCGGGTCGACGGCACGGTGGGCGTCGTCGTCGCGATGCACCGGCGCGAGCAGGCGGCGCGCTGGCTGGCCGGATTCGGGGACCGGGTGGTCGCGCTGGGCAGCCTGGAGGCCAAGGGGCTGGAGTACGACGCGACGGTCGTGGTCTCGCCCGCGGAGATCGCCGACGAGTCGCCGGCGGGCCTGAGGGTCCTGTACGTGGCGCTGACCCGGGCGACGCAGCAGCTCACGGTGGTCTCGGCGGCCCGCGACGAGCCGGACGCGGAGGGCGTTCCCGACCTGCTCAGGGAGTGACGGGGGCCGGGCCCCGGGCCAGGTTCGGGACCGGCCTCAGGACCGGCCCGGGGCCGCCCCAGGGACCGCTCGCGCGTTGACCGCCGACATTGACTTCCGGTCAACTCGTACGGAAGGAATCACTTACCGGAGTGGTTTGTTAGCCTGGGTGTGACACCGGCCCGATCCAAGCCCCCGGGCCCAACCTTCGTCGCTTCGAGCGACCACTTGCCGCGAGGCGAGCATGGCGGGCCGGTGTCACTTCCTCCATCGGGTTTCACACTCGCTTCAGCAGGCCTTCACCGGTGAACGGTGGGGGCCTGCTTCTGTTGAGTGCGCCACTGTTAAGGTCTTTCGCGCCGCCGTGCGACGGACTCGGCTCCACGATGTACCGGGACGATGTCACGGGACAGGGGACGCGGGTTCCGTGCATAAAGGTCTTTACCCGTTACCTACGGGTAGGTGCGACCATCTGAAGGTCGCGTCGGAACGTGCGTTCCCGCGGGGCGGCAATGCGGCTAAGGAAAGAAGAGGAACTCGGTCATGGCAACGGCGCCCAGCGTCTCGTACTCGATGACGGTCCGGCTTGAGGTGCCCGCGAGCGGTACCGCGGTCTCCCAGCTCACCACGGCCGTGGAGTCCTCCGGTGGCTCGGTGACCGGCCTGGACGTGACCGCCTCCGGCCACGAGAAGCTGCGGATCGATGTCACCATCGCAGCGACCTCCACGGGCCACGCGGACCAGATCGTGGAGGAACTGCGGGGGATCGAGGGGGTGACCCTCGGCAAGGTCTCGGACCGTACGTTCCTGATGCACCTCGGCGGCAAGATCGAGATGCAGTCGAAGCATCCCATCCGTAACCGTGACGATCTCTCGATGATCTACACGCCGGGTGTGGCCCGGGTCTGCATGGCGATCGCGGAGAACCCCGAGGACGCGCGCAGGCTCACCATCAAGCGCAACTCCGTGGCGGTCGTCACGGACGGCTCCGCCGTGCTCGGCCTCGGCAACATCGGCCCCAAGGCCGCGCTGCCCGTCATGGAGGGCAAGGCGGCCCTGTTCAAGCGGTTCGCCGGCATCGACGCCTGGCCGCTCTGCCTGGACACCCAGGACACCGACGAGATCGTCGCGATCGTCAAGGCGATCGCCCCCGGCTTCGCGGGCATCAACCTGGAGGACATCTCCGCCCCCCGCTGCTTCGAGATCGAGGCGCGGCTGCGCGAGGCCCTGGACATCCCGGTCTTCCACGACGACCAGCACGGCACCGCGATCGTGGTCCTCGCGGCCCTGACCAACGCGCTGCGCGTGGTCGGCAAGTCCGTCGGTGACGTACGGGTCGTCATGTCCGGCGCCGGCGCCGCCGGTACGGCCATCCTCAAGCTGCTGATCGCCGCCGGCGTCAAGCACGCCGTCGTCGCCGACATCCACGGTGTGGTGCACGCGGGCCGCGAGGACCTGGTCGAGGCGGCCCCCGAGTCGCCCCTGCGCTGGATCGCGGACAACACCAACCCCGAGGCCGTCACGGGCACCCTCAAAGAGGCCGTGGTCGGCGCCGACGTCTTCATCGGCGTCTCCGCCCCGAACGTCCTGGACGGCGCCGACGTCGCCGCCATGGCGGACGACGCGGTCGTCTTCGCGCTGGCAAACCCGGACCCCGAGGTCGACCCCACGATCGCCCGCGAGACCGCCGCCGTGGTCGCCACGGGCCGCTCCGACTTCCCCAACCAGATCAACAACGTGCTGGTCTTCCCGGGCGTCTTCCGCGGCCTCCTGGACGCCCAGTCCCGCACGGTCAACACGGAGATGATGCTCGCCGCGGCGACCGCGCTCGCGAACGTCGTCACCGAGGACGAGCTGAACCCGAACTACATCGTGCCGTCCGTCTTCAACGACAAGGTCGCCGGAGCGGTCGCGGGCGCGGTGCGGGACGCCGCGGCGAAGACCGCCGAGGCCGGCGCGACCCCGTCGGTGTGACCATGCCCACCCCTGGCCGGTCACGGTAGCGGCCACTGCGGTACATCTCACGTCCGTCCGGTGCCCGGCGCGTCGCGATTCGCCGGGCCACGCGGGCCCCTCTAGGGTGGCGGACCATGAGCCCCGCAGCTCCAGGGAGGTTTCAGAGCCTCCGGCGGGGTCACGGGGCCCCCAAGGCTCCAAGGAGTCCCCACAGAGTCGACGGAACGTCACGACGACGAGGCAGTGGCGCTCTTCGTACGGCTCCGGAGGGTGCCGGATTGGCTTTCCCGCCGCTGGTGGGGGCAGGATGCGTATTCGGGCGCGAGGGTCTGTCAGCAGACCCGGGTCCGGGGACTGTCCGAGGGCCCTGGCAGCATCGGCTTCGATCTCACGCCTCACAGGCAAGAAGAACACGGGAGTACAAACATGAACCGCAGTGAGCTGGTGGCCGCCCTGGCCGACCGCGCCGAGGTGACCCGCAAGGACGCCGACGCCGTGCTGGCCGCTCTCGCCGAGACGGTCGGCGAAGTCGTCGCCAAGGGCGACGAGAAGGTCACCATCCCCGGCTTCCTGACCTTCGAGCGCACCCACCGTGCCGCTCGCACCGCTCGTAACCCGCAGACCGGCGACCCGATCCAGATCCCGGCCGGCTACAGCGTGAAGGTCTCCGCGGGCTCCAAGCTCAAGGAAGCCGCCAAGGGCAAGTAAGCGCCACGGGGCGCGTGACCGCACCCCACCCAGGCGACGCACGGAGGCGGGGGCCCGGCCCGGGCGGGGCCCCCGCCGGGGTGGGGGGGGGGGGGGGCGCCCCCGGGGGCCCCCCGGCCCTTGTCCCCGGAACCGCCGGCGCCCTCGCCCTTCGCGCCCTTCGGCG
>NZ_JBHZEJ010000069.1:0-48588 GCF_042756365.1 Streptomyces sp. NPDC059092 | reverse complement strand
CGCCACGGCCGGGCACCCCGCCGGGCCGCCCGCCGACGCGGCGGCGCCGGCCGCCGGGCCCGAGCCGTCGGACGCGCCCCCGGCGCGGCCCCGGCCGCTGCACGAGCCCGACGCCTACAGCACCCCGCCGTACGGTGGCCCCGGGCCCTGGGCGCCCGCGCCCCCGGTGCAGTTCCCGACCCCCGCGGGCGGTACGCCGCTGCCCGCGCCGTACCCCGGAACGCCGGGACCCCCCGACTCGCAGCAGCCCTACGCACAGCCCCACACGCAGCCTCCCGTCCCGACCCAGCAGCATCCGCGGCCCGCGCCCTCCCAGTGGCTCCAGTACGACCCCTGGAGCACCCCGGCGAGCAGGCCCCTGACCCACTACGGGGAGCCCGCCCCGAAGCGGCGCCGGGCGGGCATCGCCGCCCTCGTGCTGGTCGGGCTCGCCGCCTGTGTCGTGGGCGGCGCGGCCGGCGCGTACATCGAGCGCAACGGCGGCCTCACCAGCGTCGAACTCCCGCAGGCCGGACCCGAGTCCGCCGGGCGCGCGCCCGGCAGCGTCGCGGGCATCGCCGCCAGCGCGCTGCCCAGCGTCGTCACCCTCCACGTCAGCGGCAGCGGCGAGGCGGGCACCGGCACGGGCTTCGTCCTCGACCGGCAGGGCCACATCCTGACGAACAACCACGTCGTCCAGCCCGCGTCGTCCTCCCGCTCCGGCGGAGAGATATCGGTCACGTTCAGCGGCGGCGAGACCGCCCGGGCGAAACTCGTGGGCAAGGACAGCGGCTACGACCTCGCCGTCGTCAAGGTCACCGGCGTATCCGGGCTGAAGCCGCTCCCGCTGGGCAACTCCGACAACGTCCAGGTCGGCGACCCGGTGGTGGCCATCGGCGCGCCCTTCGACCTCTCCAACACGGTGACCTCCGGGATCATCAGCGCCAAGGAGCGCCCCATCACCGCGGGCGGCGAGAAGGGCGACGGCAGCGACATCAGCTACGTCGACGCCCTCCAGACCGACGCCCCCATCAACCCCGGCAACTCCGGCGGACCACTGGTGGACGCCCGGGCCCGGGTCATCGGGATCAACAGCGCCATCCGCGCCGCCGACAGCGGTACGGGGCTCGGCACCGGCCAGTCGGGGTCCATAGGGCTCGGCTTCGCCATCCCCATCAACCAGGGCAAGCGCGTCGCCGAAGAACTGATCAACACGGGTAAGGCCACGCACCCGGTGATCGGGGTGAGCCTCGACATGGAGTACGCGGGCGACGGCGCCAAGGTCGGCGACAAGGCGGCCGACGGCGGCCCCGCCGTCACCGCGGGCGGCCCCGGCGAACAGGCGGGCATCAAGCCGGGCGACGTCATCACCGAGGTCGACGGGCAACGGGTGCACAGCGGCGAGGAGCTGATCGTGAAGATCCGCGCGCACCGCCCCGGCGACCGGCTGGAGCTGACCCTCGTACGGGGAGGCAAGGAGCGGACCATGAGTCTGGCCCTCGGTTCTTCGGACGGCACCTGACGGTCACCGGAAGGTACCGCCCGGACAGTTCGGGCAGGTACCGTGGAGCGGCCCGGCCCCCGCCCCACCTCGACCCAGTGCGGACCAGGACCGTCCCGTCCCCGTCCCGCGTGTATGGAGAACACAAGGAGCAGCAAGGTGTTCAACGACATTGGCGCCCTTGAGGTGATCACGATCGCGGTCCTCGCCGTGATCGTTTTCGGTCCGGAGAAGCTGCCCAAGGTCATCCAGGACGTCTCCAGCTTCATCCGGAAGGTCCGTGAGTTCTCCGACAACGCCAAGGAGGACATCCGTTCCGAGCTGGGCCCGGAGTTCAAGGACTTCGAGTTCGAGGACCTCAACCCCAAGAACTTCGTCCGGAAACAGCTCATGGACAACGACGACCTGGGGCTCAAGGAGATCCGCAGCACCTTCGACCTCCGCCAGGAGATGAACGACATCGCGGACGTGGTGAACGGCCGGGAGGGTGAGCCCGACGAGTCGGAGACCCCCGCGCCCGCCATAAGTGCCGCGAACGGATCATCGGCGAACGGGTCGTCCGGCGGCGCGTCCGCCGGTGGCGGGCCGGTCGGCGGCGGGTCCGCCACACCCGATCTCCTCAAGAAAACCCCGGCTTCCCCGCAGACGCCCGACCTGCTCAAGAAGCGCGAAAAGCCCGATCCGGTCGAACGGCCCCCCTTCGACGCAGACGCCACCTGAGCCCGACCATTCCCTACGAGTCGGGAGCGGGTGGCTATCCTCCATCTGTCCGGCAGTGAAACGCCCGCCGGGGGCGGATCGCGCCGGACGACCGAGATCGAGGAGGCGCGGGCAGATGGAGACCACGAGTCGGGCGGGTGCGTGGGACGCGGCCGGACCAGCTCCTTCCGAGGGAGGGCAGACGGGTCTCCGTTCCCTCGACGCCTATCTGCGGGCGCCTTTTCCCTGGTACGGGCTGGACGACGCGTTCACGGGCTCCCGCTGGCTGATGCAGGTCGGGGTGACCGCCGACGGCACCGTACGGCACGGCGCCACGGGCCATGGGGAAGAGCCGTCGATAAGACCGGACGCGGCCGCCGCGGACAGGGAACGCTTCGCCGCGGTCGTCACGGTCGCCCACAGCGCCGAACACCGTACCGGTGACGGTACGGGGCACCTGGACGCCACGACGGCGTCCTCGGCGGCCTGGCTGGCCGGTTCGGGGCTGCTGGCCTTCACCTGGCCCCCGCAACTCGACCACGTCCTGCGCGCCGAATGGCTGGAGCAGCAGACGGAGGCCGCGTTCGAGCTGGCCGACCATCTGACCGGGTCCGCCTGGTCGACGCTCTCCCTGCCGGTCGACGGCGAGCCGACGCCCTTCCACTACCGCGAGTCCGAGTTCGGCTGGGTGCTGGCGGGGTCGGCCCGGGGCGAGGTACACCTCGGCGCGTACGGACGCGGGATGAGCGCGTACGGCATCGGGTTCTCGGCGATCGGCGACATCAGGTCGTACGGCCCCTAGCGGGCCCACGTGCGACGGGCCCACGCGCGACGGGCCCACGCGCCATGGCCCACGTGTAAGGGGCGACCACCATGGACGGCCGCCCCTTACCCACATCCGGCGCGCAAGATCGCGGAGCGCCGTACGGCCCCCTGGGGGGCTCAGAACTTGTTGCGCGGCGTGATCCCCAGCGACATGCCCGACAGACCGCGCTGACGCCCGCCCAGCTTGTCCGCGATGGTGCGCAGCGCCACCGCCGCCGGGGCGTCCGGGTCGGAGAGCACGATCGGCTTGCCCTCGTCGCCGCCCTCGCGCAGCCGTACGTCGATCGGGATCGCGCCCAGCACGGGCACCTCGGCGCCGGTCGTCCGCGTCAGCCCTTCCGCGACGAGCTTGCCGCCGCCGGTGCCGAAGACGTCGATCATCTCGTCGCAGTGCGGGCAGGGCAGCCCCGACATGTTCTCGACCACACCGACGATCTTCTGGTGGGTCTGCACGGCGATCGAGCCGGCCCGCTCCGCCACCTCGGCCGCGGCCTGCTGCGGGGTGGTGACCACCAGGATCTCGGCGTTCGGCACGAGCTGCGCCACCGAGATCGCGATGTCGCCGGTCCCCGGCGGCAGGTCGAGCAGCAGCACGTCCAGATCGCCCCAGTAGACGTCCGCCAGGAACTGCTGGAGCGCGCGGTGCAGCATCGGCCCGCGCCACACCACCGGCGCGTTGCCCGGTGTGAACATGCCGATCGAGATCACCTTCACGCCGTTCGCGGACGGCGGCATGATCATGTTCTCGACCTGGGTGGGCTTGCCGTCCGCGCCGAGCATCCGCGGCACGCTGTGCCCGTAGATGTCCGCGTCCACCACGCCGACCTTCAGCCCGTCGGCCGCCATCGCCGCCGCCAGGTTGACCGTCACCGAGGACTTGCCGACACCGCCCTTGCCGGAGGCCACCGCGTACACCCGGGTGAGCGAGCCGGGCTTGGCGAAGGGCACCTCGCGCTCGGCGGCGCCGCCGCGCAGCGAGGCCGCCAGCTCGCGCCGCTGCTCGTCGCCCATCACGTCCAGCGTGACGTCGACGCGCGTGACGCCCTCGACCCGGGCGACCGCGTCCGTCACGTTCCGGGTGATCGTGTCGCGCATCGGGCAGCCGGACACCGTGAGATAGACCGTGACAGCCACCGCACCGTCCGCGGCGATCTCCACCGATTTGACCATACCCAGGTCGGTGATGGGCCGGTGGATCTCGGGGTCGTTCACCGTCGCCAGCGCTTCGCGCACCGCTTCTTCCGCGGGGACGGCGGTTCCGTACGTGTCGGTAGCCATACCGAGATGGTACGGCGATCCGCACCGCCACCGACAAGTCCGTCAGCGGTCCGTCTCCGTCCGCCCCGCCGGCGGCTCGTCACCGGGTCCGGACGGGGGGACGAGGCGCTGCTCCGCCATCTCCCGTACCAGGTCCTGGAGCTCCGAGCGGATCCAGTCGCGGGTCGCGACCTCGCCCAGACCGATCCGTAGCGCCGCGATCTCCCGCGTCAGATACTCGGTGTCCGCGATCGACCGCTCGTTCTGCTTGCGCTCCTGTTCGTGGGTGACCCGGTCCCGGTCGTCCTGCCGGTTCTGCGCCAGCAGGATCAGCGGCGCCGCGTACGACGCCTGGAGCGACAGCACCAGCGTCAGGAAGATGAACGGGTACGGGTCGAAGCGCAGGTAGACCGGGGCGGTGATGTTCCACCCCAGCCACACGATGATGACCAGCGTCATCCAGACGATGAAGCGGCCCGTCCCCAGGAAGCGCGCCACCCGCTCCGAGAGCCGCCCGAACGCCTCCGGGTCGTACTCCGGCAGCACCCTGCGCCGCTGCGCCTTCGGCTGGTCGAGCCGGACCCGCCCGCCGCGCGTCAGCGCCGTCGACCCGGCCATGGCGCCGGCCTTCGGGCGCTCCCGGGGGCCGAAGCCCTCGTTGTTGTCCCGCCGCTCAGGCGCCACGGTCCGCCTCCCCGCCGTGGAACCCGGTCTCGCGCCAGTCGTCCGGCAGGAGGTGGTCGAGGACGTCGTCGACCGTCACCGCGCCGAGCAGCGCCCCGCCGTCGTCCACGACCGGCGCCGAGACCATGTTGTACGCGGCGAGATGGCTGGTGATCGCGGGCAGCGGGGTGTCCGGGGCGAGCGGCGGCAGATCGCTGTCCACGATCGAGCTGACCAGCGTGTACGGGGGGTCCCGCAGCAGCCGCTGGAAGTGCACCGTGCCCAGGTACTTGCCGGTGGGCGTCTCGTCCGGCGGCCGGCACACGTAGACCTGGGCGGCGAGCGCGGGGGAGAGGTCCTGCTGCCGTACCCGGGCCAGCGCGTCCGCGACCGTCGCGTCCGGGCGCAGCACGATGGGATCGGTCGTCATCAGACCGCCCGCGGTGCGCTCCTCGTACGACATCAGACGCCGCACGTCGGCCGCGTCGTCGGGGCGCATCAGCGTCAGCAGCCGCTCCTTGTCGGCCTCGGGCAGCTCGGAGAGCAGGTCGGCCGCGTCGTCCGGGTCCATCGCCTCCAGGACGTCGGCCGCGCGCTCCTCCTTGAGCTTGCCGAGGATCTCCACCTGGTCGTCCTCGGGCAGCTCCTCCAGGACGTCGGCGAGCCGGTCGTCGTCGAGCGCCGCGGCGACCTCGGCGCGCCGCTTCGGGGTGAGGTGGTGCAGCACATTGGCCAGGTCGACGGGGCGCAGCCGTTCGAAGGTGGCGACCAGGTTCTCCGCGCCCTGTCCCTCCTCCTCCAGCGAGAAACCGCTGACGGCGGACCACTCGACGGTCAGGGTCTCGCCCGACCTGCCCCCGCCGGCGGCCTTCCAGGGAGCCGCGCGCCCCATCAGTTCCCGGCGCAGCGCGCCGCCCTTGCGTCCGCGCCGTACGAAGACCTTGTCGATCTCCCAGTCACGGCGGGCGGGGAGCTGCGACACGGAGATGTCGAGGACCGTGACCTCCTCGCCGTCCTCCACCAGCCGGACCCGGCGGTCGAGGAGTTCGCCGAGGATCAGGCGCTCGGTGGGGCGCTGCTCGAAGCGGCGTACGTTGAGCACCCCGGTGGTGATCACCTGGCCCGACTCGATCCCGGTGACCCGGGTGATCGGCAGGAAGATCCGCCGCCTGCTGAGGACCTCCACGACCAGGCCGAGCAGGCGCGGCGGCCGTCCCGCGACGCGCAGGACGGCGACGAGATCGCGGACTCGGCCGACCTGGTCGCCGGTGGGGTCGAAGACCGGAACGCCGGCGAGGTGCGAGACGAAGACACGGGGGACGCCTGCCGCCATTTCCCAGCGCCTCCTTGTCCTTGATTGTCCTTCTATCCAGCGTGATTACGGGTTCAGGCTAGCCCGTACCGCTGCGGCCCGCGCTGACGGATCCGTCCGTCCGCCGTTCGTACCGCTCTCTGTTCTGGGGCGTCCGGGCCCCGGGTACGCTGCGGTCTGCCACCCCCCAGCAGCGTATGAGAGGCAGTGCGTCTGTGATCGTTCCCCTGTCGTCCGACCGCTTCCGCCGGGCAGGACTTCCCCTGGCGCTCTGCCTGGGACTCACGGCGGTGCTCACGGCGTGCGGCGGTGAGCCCGAGGATCCGGACAAGGGGACGAACGGGGTGGGCAAGCTCACCGCCGTGGAGATCGAGAGAAAGGCCAAGGCGGCGGCGGACTCCGCCGACGCGGTCCACCTCTCCGGCGCGCTGGTCAGCGAGGGCGGGACGTTCCGGCTCAACATGCGGCTGAAGGGGAACGGCGGTACCGGCTCCGTCACCTCTAAGAACAGCACCTTCCAGCTTCTGCGCATCGAGGACGAGCTGTATCTGAAGGCCGACGCCGGGTTCTGGAACCACGCCGACGACTCCGGCGGCGCGTCGAGCCCGGCGCCCAGCGGCGGCTCGGACGCGGAGGCCGCGGGCAAGCTCAAGGACAAGTTCGTGAAGGTCCCGCCGGACGACCCGTCGTACAAGCAGCTCAGCGGTTTCACGGACAAGAAGGTCCTTCTCGCCGGGATACTGACGCTCCACGGCACGCTGGACAAGGGCGACCGCGACCGTATCGGCGGGGTGCGGACCATCAAGATCAACGGCACCAAGGGCGCGGGCGGGACGCTGGACGTCTCCCTGGAGGGCACGCCGTACCCGCTGCAACTGCTGCGCGCGGGCGGCGCGGGGACGCTCTCCCTGACCGAGTGGGGCAAGGACTTCGATCTGGCGGCCCCGACGAAGGGCCAGACGGTCGACTACGGCAGCAGGCTCCCGAAGACCGGCGACTGACCGTCACCTGCGCGCAGGTTCCCTACGCGCCGGACCGCTTCTTACGCCGCAGCAGCAGCCGGCCGAGCGAGGCGGGCACGGGCTCGCGGGTCGTCGCCGGGGTCTCCAGCGGTACGGCGGCCAGCGAGCCCTGGGGCAGCTCCGTGATCGTCTCCCTGGGCACCAGCCGCACCACCCGGCACTCGCGCGCCCAGCGTTCCGTCATCGTCCCGGCGTCCGGCGCGTTGAGCCGCTTGCCCTTCAGCTCGGCGACCGCGCTCTCCCACTCCGGCGAGTGCGGCGCCAGCTCGGCCACGACCGCCGTCCAGGCGACCAGCCGGCCGCCCTTGTCCTTGCTGCGTACGGTCACCTCGGCGGGCGCCCCGTCCACGAGCCCCGGCAGCGGCTGCTCCCCGGGCCCGTCCCCGACGATCAGCGCGGCGCCCTCGTGCCATACGTGCCAGAGCGCCCGGTCGGGCCCTGAGCCCCGTACCCACACGAGGCCGGACTTCTTCGTGGCCTCCTCGACGAGCGCCTGCCCGAGCTGTGGTTCTGTCATGCGCGCAGCCTATCGGCGGCGCCGGCGCGATCCCCTCCCGGGCCGTCGGGCGCGGCGGCCCGGGCGGCCCCCGGCGTCGTCCGCTCACATCGGGACGATGCCCGACCGGGTGAGCGCCAGGCAGACGAGCACCTGGGCCAGGAGGAGATCGGCGGGGACGAACTCCCACCGCCTCGTCGTCACTTCCGTGTCCCGGAGGGACGCGGGGGACGCTTGCCGGCTCGCGGCCCTGATCTCCGCGGCCGCCGTGACCGTGCGGCTTCTGCCGCGCCGGGCCAGCACGTCCTCCATCAGGGATCCGCTGAAGGCGACGGCGGCGTGCCGCTCCTCGCCGCGGGAGACGACGCTGAGTCCGTCGTCGGTCTCGACCATCCGGTACGCGCCCCAGGGGATCCAGGTGCGGCGCACGAAGTCGACGATGTGCAGTCCGCCGCCGTGAATCTCCACGCGAGCCCTGCCGAGGCGGATCATCGGCCAGGAGATCGCCAGCTCCACCGAGGACACCATGAGCGTCTCGCCCAGGGGGCCGGAGGACGGTGCGGTCAGCCAGACCATCAGTGTCATGGCGAACATTCCGCAGCAGAGCAGCGCCATGAAGACGAAGGTGCCCGTTCTCCGCAGCACACGCCGCTTCGCGGTGACCTGTCGCTCCGGTCCTTCCCGGGGCGGGGTCATCCGCCGGTCGCGATGAAGGAGAAGGCGATCCAGACGAGGACCGCGCAGATGAAGACCCAGGTCGCCCACGTGGGCGGCTCGGCCTCTTTCCAGTCGACCTTCTCCCCGGCCGCCTGACGCCGGTAGAGCTCTTTTCTCCTGCCACCGGGGAAAGCCATCAGAACGGCCATCATCGCCAGGGCTCCGCCCAGACTGAGGAGCAGGACGTCGACCGATTCGCCCTTGGTGAGTCCGAGTCCTGTTCCGCCGCCGAGCGGAATGAGCATCCACAGGAGTACCGACCGTTGCCCCCAGGTGGCGGTCAGCATGGTGTGGACAAGCGCGAAAGCGCCCAGGCCGAGGACGAAGACGAAGACGATTATTTCGCGTGGGATGTCGAGCATCGCGATTCCCCTGACGAGGGCGGCACGGAAAGGGGCGGCCGGGGCCCGGCGACAACGCGCCTATGGCCCGGCGACAGAGAGCCGATCGCGCGGAAAGCGCCCGTAGGAGCGTTGGCGTCATGGC
This sequence comes from Streptomyces sp. NPDC059092, assembly GCF_042756365.1. Taxonomy (NCBI): domain Bacteria; kingdom Bacillati; phylum Actinomycetota; class Actinomycetes; order Kitasatosporales; family Streptomycetaceae; genus Streptomyces; species Streptomyces sp. NPDC059092. The sequence continues at coordinate 39,631 of NZ_JBHZEJ010000069.1, read as the reverse complement.
GCGGTCGGCATCCAGGGACGCGTCCTGTGCACCGCCGGCCTCCGCGCTCTCCCGTGGTGACGTGCGCACGGGGCGCCGTTCTCGGGCCGGCTCAGAAGTCTTCGAAGAGCCACCCGCCGAGGAAGAACAGGGCCACCATCACCGCGAAGATCTGGATGATCAGCAGACCGGACATCTGATTCTCCTTGCTCGGTCCCTCGGCCGCCTCGCGGGTCGCGACGGCTCTGATCGACGCGGAGTGGCCGAGGGCACCGATCGCGAACGACACGATGATGACGGCGTAGTAGGCGAGCGCCGTCTTCAGCGGCAAGCCGAACTTCATCACCCCGCCCACGCTGATCGCGATGAGGCCCGCTGCCGCCGCCACCCCGATCTTCACCTTCTGTTCCTTGGTGTCCATCAGAGGCACCCAGAGGCGGACGAAGAGGGCCGCGGAGAGAGCCACCGCGATGATCACGACTGTCAGTGGTATTGAGGAAAGCTGCATGGATCCTGTCCGCAAGGTCGGCCCTGTTCCCCCGGGGCCGCTCGGCCCCGGGGGAACAGGGTGGGAAACGCCGGTTACTTGAAGTCGGTGGTGGAGTACGCCCAGGCCGCGCCGGGCAGGTCCGCACCGATGTTAGCGAAGGTGTTCGCCACGCCCTTCTGGAAACCGGACGAGTAACTGCGCCCGGTAATGCCGGTGAAGGCCCGGGTGCTCATTCCTCCGACGGCGCGACCGGCCAGCTTGCCCGCCCCTCCGCCGAACAGTCCGAGTCCAGCTCCGATGTACGCGTTGCGGGCGCTCTCGCTGTTGCCTTCCCGCTGGTAGGCGTAGCCACTCGCGGCACCCGCCACGACGGAGACCGCTCCGAGGGCCAGTGCGGCCCCCTGCATGCCGGGGATGAAGGCCGCGATCATGCCCGCGGTTCCGGCGAGGGTGGACACTCTGCCGAGCAGGTCGCCCATACTTCCGCCGGACGGTCCGGTGCCCATGCCGCCGGCGACGGACGCGATGAGGCCCACGGCCCCGCCTATCTTTCCTCCGTGTTTACCGGCGCTCTTCCCGATGGCCTGACCCGCGGACTTCCCGGCGGACAGGGCGGAACGGCCTGTTTTCTTCGCCGAGCTTCCGGCCTTCTTTATGTAACCCCCCGCCTTTTTGGCCTGCTTCTTCATGTAGGAGCCGGCGCGTTTGGCGTTTCTCTTGACGAAACTGGATGCCTTCTTCGCATACCGTTTCACCGTCGCCGTGGTCCGCTTGATGACCTTCTTCGCGACTCGGGCCACCTTTTTGGCGACCTTCTTCACGGTTCTGGCGGCCTTCTTGACGACCTTGGTCACCTTTTTGGCGACCTTCTTCACGACCTTCTTGGCCTTCTTGACCGCCTTCTTGACCTTCTTGGTCACCTTTTTGGCGACCTTCTTGACCGCCTTGGTGATCTTGCCCCAGAACAGGCCGTCCGGGTCCGAGAAGGTGGCAGGGCTGTTGTTCGCGTAGGCGTACGCGTTCATGCGCTGCGACTCGGAGACGTCCGTCATCGGGTCGACGCTCAGGAACCGGCCGAGCTTCGGATCGTAGGCACGGGCGCCCAGTTGGGTCAGGCCCGTACTGTCGATCGTCCCGCCGACGAACCCCTGGTCGCCACCCGGCCAGAGCGCGGGCTGCGCCGACGGCGAGCCGCGTTCCTCTCCGAAGGGGGCGAGCGCGCGGTGCTGGACGTCCTGGGTGGCCGCGTCGATCGTGGTCGAGACGGTCCCGTGGTGGTCGTCGAAGAGGAACTGGACCGCGCCGTCCGACCGCGCGGCGACCGTCTCGCCGTCGAAGTCGTAGTAGCGCGTGCCGGCCTTCTTGCCGTCCGGACGCAGCAGCAGTTCGTTGCCGCCCGGCAGATACAGCGTGGTCCCGGTGAGATCCTCGCGCAGCAGCCGGCCGCCGTCGGCGTCGTAGGTGTACTCGACGGTGGTCCTGCCCGGCTCCTCGACCTTCGCGAGTTGGTTCTCCGCGTCCCAGACCAGCTTCTGGTCGCGCCCGTTCGTGTTGCGCGAGGTGGTGTTGCCCACCGCGTCGTAGCCGAACGAGTCCGTGACGGCCGTGACGCCGTCGCGCTCCGTGCTGACCGAGGTCAGCGCGGCCGGCTGGGCGCCGCCCTTCTTCGCGTAGTCGTAGGAACGGACCGAGTCCAGCGCGCTGTCGCCCGCCGAGCCGTCCGTGCCCACATCATGGCGCACCTCCTTGGTGCGGTTGCCCAGCGCGTCGTAGCTGTACGTCAGCCAGTACGGCTTCGGACCCCCGACCGTCGACGGGGCCGGGGCCGCGTCGCAGGAGTCCTCGGCCGTCCACGCCTCGGTGAGGCGCTGGAGCGCGTCGTTGGTGAAGCACTGGGTGTCGGTCTGCTTCGTCGCGTCCTGGCCGGTCACCGCGGTGATCCGGGTGACGTTGCCGGCCGGGTCGTAGCCGTAGGTGGTGTCGTCCACCCGGTTCGGCGCCGCTGTACGGTCCGTCGTGGTCCGCAGCAGTTCGCCGGTGTGCTCGTCGTACGCGGCGGAGCGGTACAGACGCCGGGCGGCGTCGTTGTACTCGGTCCGCAGCGCCCGTCCGAAGGGGTCGTACGTCGAGGAGTTGACCAGCGTCCTGCCGCCCGCCGTCAGACCCTGCGCCTGGTCGTCCGCGCCGTAGCGGGTGACCACCCGCTCGGCCGGCAGATCGCCCAGCGCGGGCTGGTTGACGGCCGTCGGCAGCCCGGTCAGCTCGTCGTAGACGTATCCCACGGAGTACGTGCCCGCGAGGGCGCCCTCCGACTCCGGGACGGTGACCTCCACCTTGGTCGGCTGATAGTCGTCGTTGAAGCCGGTGACCTTCTGCACGTAGGCGTTTCCGTCCACGTACCGTCGCGACTCGCCGATCTCGCCCTTGACGACCGAGTCGTACCCCCACTCGGACAGGACCTTGTCGCCCTGGCTGAGCGAGGTCCTGCGGCCCAGTTCGTCGTAGGCGACCGTGAGGGTCACCCCACGGGCGTCCGTGGTGGTCACCGGGCGGTCGAGCGAGTCGTAGGAGGTGCGCAGAGTGCCGCTGTCCGGGTCGTCGGTGCGGATCTCCCGCCCGCGGGTGTCGTAGGTGAACGTGCGCACGTTGCCCGCGGGGTCCGTGACGGTCTCCAGCAGACCCCGCTTGTCGTAGCCGTACTTGACGGACTGCGAGGCGGTGCGCGCCTCGTCGGTGTACTCGATGACCTCGACCGGCCGGTCCTGCGCGTCGGTGACCGTCGTACTGGCGAGGCCGCCCTTCGGCGGGATCAGCGTGGTGTGGTTGCCCTCGTACACCGTCCTCGTCCGGCGCGTCTCCGTGCCGTACTTCAGGGCGATGGCGTCGCTGGGCCGCCCCGCGGCGTCGTACACCGTACGCACCCCGGCCGGGGCCTTGGTGTCGTCGACGGTGACCAGCTTCGGCTCGGCGGACCCGGTGGCGTAGTAGTCGTCGTACGACTTCCACTCCTGCCCACGTGAGTCGTACAGCGTCTCGGTCAGTACCCGTCCGGTGCCGGTGAGCGAGGGACCCTGGGTCTGGCGCTCGCGCAGCAGACCGTCGTAGATCTCGTAGCTGGTCTCGACGGAGCCGTCCCCGCGCAGCTCACGGGTGGTGACGGCGGGTGTGTCGGTGGGCGAGATCCGGTACGCGTAGGAGGCGTTGGGGTGGTCGGGGAACCTGGCCCTGGTACGACCGGGCTCCCAGACGCCGGTCATCCGGCCGAGCGCGTCGTACGCCAGCTCGGTCCGCTTGGCGTTGGCGTCGACCTCGGCGGTCGGCACCCCGCGCCGCGGTTCGATCTCGGTGGTCAGGGTGTGGCCGAGCGGGTTGGTGGCGACGATGCTCGTCGGCGTGCCGGTGGCCGGCGCGTACCGCGTCGTCATGGCGCGGTTCTGCGAGTCCGTCACCTTGAGCGGGCGGCCGTAGAGGTCGTACGTGGTCTGCGAGGCGGTGAAGAATCCGGTCCCTTCGGCGTTGTTCTCGTCCTCGCGCGTGGTGTTGCCGCGCGTGGGCGCGGCGCCCGGCGTGGTGGTGTCGTCGTAGAAGCTGCGGTTCTCCGAGAGCAGCTCACCGGGCGCGGCGCAGGTGCCCGTCGTGGCCTTCTCCGAGGCTTCCAGCTCCAGGATGTTGGCCGCGGTGTTCCGGGCGTACGTCGTGGTCTCACACGTCTCGTCGCCGGTCTTCGACGTGTCGCCGTGGTCGGTCTCGGTGGCGACCATGCCGTACGCGTCGAAGGTCCGCTCGGTTTTCGTGCGCTGCCAGCCACCGCCCTTGGCGGGGGACCGGGTGGTCTCCGCCTGGACGTCCGTCATGCCGGCTTCCAGGGCGGAGAGCCCAGGACGGGCACGGGTGGCCGTGGGCCCCTTGTGCCAGGGGGTGGAGGTCTCCTCGGAGATCACCTCGGATCCGTTGTAGACGATCTCCGACCGCACCATCGCCTGGAAGGCGGGGTGGTCGGCGACCTCGTTGCCCTCGAAGTCCGCGACCTTCGCGCCGGCGAGACCTCGGAAGTACCGGGTGCGGCTGTCCTGCTTCGGACCGTCGGTGCCGTTGCCGTTCTGGGTGCGGACCTCCGCGTAACCCCGGTAGTCGCTGTACGTGCGGTGCTCGGCCTTGGTGAACTCGTCCTCGCTCTTGGCCCAGGCGGCGCCGCCCACGTACGTGTAGTCGGTCTGCTCGCTGGGCGAGCCGCCGACCAGGTCGTTCTCCAGCACGCGGGTGACGACGTACTTGTGGAACCAGTCCTTCACCGGCTTGTAGTCGGCGGCGGGGGAGTCCGCGGACGACCAGTGGACCGGATAGCAGCGCCGGGTGTTGGACGTCTCCGAGGGCAGGTCGCCCGGCTTGCAGTCGGCCTCCGAGTAGGTGACGCCGATCGATCCGCCGGTCTCGCTGTTGATCTGGTTGACGCGGTAACGGACCAGCGCGGGGATTCCGTCGCCGGTGGTGTCCACGCGGTTGGGGAGCTGCCACCCCTTGAAGGTGACCTCGGGCAGGCTGAGCGGCGCCTCACCGGTGTGACCGGTGCGGGTGATGCCCGCCAGCCAGAGGGAGGCGGGTGAGCCGTCGCCCGGGTCGGGCAGCTCGTGGCGCAGCGTCCAGGAATCGACCGGCTGGTAGGAGGAGCCGGACAGCGCCGAGGTGGTGATCTTCGTCAGCCGCTTGCTGGTCCAGAAGGTCGGCGCGATCCGGTTCTTGCAGTCCTCTCCCGCCTTGCAGTCCTGGTCGACCGGGACGTCCGGCCAGCGCTTGGCGTTGGCCGTGGTCATCTTGGCCGGGGCGCAGTCGAAGGAGGCGTCGGGCAGGCAGCGCTCGGCGACGGTGAAGTCCACCTTGGCGCCGGCCGCGTTGGTCCCGTACAGGTTGTCGGAGCGCAGTCCGTACTCGATACGGGAGAGGAAGCCGCCCCGGACGTACTCGGTCGGGGTGCCGAGGCCGGTGGTCGCCGAGACGTTACGGCCGTAACGATTCTTCTCGGGGGTGTAGTAGTACGTGGTGGCGTTGGCGTTGGTGTCCACCACGTAGTCGAGGTTCCACCGCCACGCCTGCTGGCAGTACGCGTCGGCGAAGGCGGCCTTGTAGCAGGGCTCGCCGCTCTGGTTGCCGTACACCGGCACGGTCCAGGTGGAGTTGGTCTCCGCCTTCCCTGACGACCAGCCGGGCAGCCGGTTGTAGCCGAAGTGGTACTGGGTGCCGTCGGTGGTGGTGATCCGCCAGTGCTCGCCGTCGTTGTCGCCGTTGGCGCGCGGGGTGGCGGCGTCGGCGTCGGTCAGCCGCTCGACCTTGGTGCCGTCGTCGTCCTTGAGCTTCCACTCGCCGCGGGTGTCGTCCCTGACCAGTTCATGGGACTGGCCGTCGAGCGACATGGTGGCGTTCCAGGTGCCCCAGCAGAGGTCGCCGTTCTTGGCCTTGTTGGTGCCGCCGGTCATGTCCTCGTTGCAGGACACGTAGCGGCGTTCGATGTAGTTCTCGGTGACGGACCAGCCGTCACCGACCTCGTTCGACTGGTTGTTGGTGGCCGCCGTACGGCCGTCCAGTGACTGGGAGGAGTAGCTCAGGGCCAGCTCGGGTTCCAGGCCACCGGGGATCTCCGGGGTCTGGATCTCGTACCCCCAGCCGAAACCTCCGGAGGAATCGCCGGCCGTCCAGTTGCCCGACGGGCTCAGCGGCGTCGCCTTGTAGTCGCCGCCCGTGCCGGAGGGGCCCGCGGTCGCCGCGAGCAGGGTCACGCCGGAGGCGGCGGTGAGGCCGGTGGCGGAGCGGGCGCTCTTCGGCGCGGACGTCACGGGCGCCTGCGCGGTGGCGGCGCCCGCCCTGTTCGCCGGGTCCGTCCCGTCCGTCCTGTCCGTCCTGTCCGTCCCGTCCGTCGCGTCGACCGGGATGTCCGCGGTCAGTGTCCGGGCGCCCGCGTCGTTGTCGGTGTCGAGCGGGGCGGTTGCGCCGCAGTCCTTCGCGCCGGGCGACTCCAGGGCGCAGGAGGGCAGTTGGACGAGGGAGAGTCGGGAGGCCCAGCCGGCGCCGAAGGCGTGCTCGAACCGGGAGTAGTCGAGGGAGAGCCGGACCTTCGCGTCGCTGCCGCCCTCGGCCGCGCGCACGGCGAGGACGACGCCCTCGACGCCCAGTTTCCCGGTGGTCCTCCGGTCGAGTATCTGGACCTTCGCGGAGCCGGGTGCCTCGCCACGCGCACCGGCCGCGGTCTCTCCCGCGGCTGTTCCGAGCCGTACGGGCAGCGTGCCCGCGCGCTTCACCGCGCCCCGGGTGGCGGGGAGTTCGACCTCCGCCGTACCGGGCGCCGGCCAGCTCACGCCGGGCGCGGACCTCAGCGCGTCACCGGCGGCGTCGTCCTTGCCGCCCGCGCGCTTCCGGTCGACCGGGGAGACCGGTACGGGCTTGTTCTCGTCCAGCTTCGGCAGGGCGAGCGAGCCGACCGCGAAGGCGGTCTCGGCGCTCAGGAACCCCCCGAGGAGCAGAGACGCGGTGATGACGGATGTGGTTTTCGTCCACCTTCTTCGACGTGTCGGTCTCGTTCTGCGCCGGCTGTACACGGCGCGGCCCGAAGGGTCGTTCATGGAATCCCCCTAGTGGTGATGTTGATAACCGCGTGTGGAGGATACGTGTCTAAGAGCTACGTAAAGCACGGCTAAAGGGGGCATACCTGATCGCTTCTGTTGTGATTTGCACAAGCGGAATGTCGGTGTTGACGATAAATGCCTGAATAATTCATCGTTGGTGTGCGCTTTACTCTCCTTTCGTTCGTCATCACCGTTCATTCACAAAGGCTGTTGGGTCCCCCTCGGTCACCGCTCCGCGAGACGCGCGCGGGAGGCCGCCGGGGGCTTCGGGGAGGAAAAGTCTTGTCACGTCAACCACGGCTGCGCAGGCGCCGGGCGCGACTGCGTCCGCTGATCGCCGCCGCCGTCGTCACCGGCCTGGCCGGCGCCGTCATACCGCTCACCGCCGCCGGCGCCACCACCACCGCCGACGCGGCGGCCGGGCGGAGCACACCGGCCGAGCGCGCCCTCAAGAAGGCGGCGGCGAGCGGGGAACAGGTCGAAGTGGTCGCCGCGCGCGGTGAGTTCTCCACCACCTTCGCCAACCCCTCGGGCACCTTCACCCAGGAGACCCACATCGTCCCGATCCGGGTCCGCCAGAACGGGCGCCTGGTGACGGCCGATCCGACACTGGTGCGTACCCCCGACGGCACCGTACGGCCACGCGCCACCTCCGTCGGCCTGGAGTTCTCCGGCGGCGGCGACGCCGTGATGGCCACCATCGAGCAGCACGGCCGCACCATGTCGCTGGACTGGCAGGGCAAGCTCCCCACGCCCGAACTCGACGGCGACACCGCCACGTACCCCGAGGTGCTGCCCGGCGTCGACCTGAAGCTGCGCGCCGGCGTCGTCGGCTTCCAGCAGGTCCTGGTCGTCAAGGACCGGGAGGCCGCCGCCGATCCCCGGCTGGAGCGGCTGACCTTCCCGATGGAGACCGACGGAGTACGGGCCCGAACCGACGCGGCGGGCAACCTCACCGCCGTCGACCCGGCGGGGCAGAACGTGTTCGCCGCGCCGACCCCGGTCATGTGGGACAGCTCCGGAGTCGCCACGGGCCAGGAGCCCAGGGGCGCGGCCTCGCTCGGCGCCGCGCTCGCCGCGACCGGATCCGCCGCGAAGCGGTCCGTCCGGCAGGCACCGGCCATCGAGGAGGAGGGTTTCGCCCCGGCCGCCGGCGCCAAGGAGAGCGCCGTACCCGCCGTCGTCGAGGGCGGCGCCCTCAAGCTGACGCCCGATCAGGGCCTGCTCACCGCGCCCGACACGGTCTTCCCGGTCCACATCGACCCGTACGTCTCCGGCGGACGCAACAACTGGACGTCGGTCGCGAAGAGTTACCCGACCACCAGCTACTGGAACAAGTCGGACAACGTCGCCCGCGTCGGCCACGAGGACGAGACCGGCGGCACCTGGTTCTCGTACTTCACGATGGACACCCGGAACCTCTCCGGCAAGTCGATCGTGAACTCCACGTTCCGGATCAAGAACACCCACTCCTGGTCCTGCACCAAGAAGCCGGTGTACCTGTACGCCTCGAACCCCATCAGCTCCGCCACCACCTGGGCCAAGCAGCCCACGCTCGGCGCGCTGCTCACCACCGTGACCGACGCCAAGGGCTGGGGCACCGGGTGCCCGGCGGGCAACCTGGAGTTCGGCGTCAAGGGCAACGCCGTGAAGGCCGCCGCCTCCAACTGGGCGACGATGACGCTCAGCCTCCAGGCCAGCACGACGGACACCAACGGCTGGAAGAAGTTCGACGCCGCCACCGCCGTCCTGACCACGGAGTACAACACGCCGCCCGCGGTGCCGTCCGCGCTCGACACCGTGCCCAGCACGAAGAACACCGCCGGGTGCGGCAACACCGCGCCGTACGGTCTGATCGGTGACACCGACGTCCAGCTCACGGCGAAGGGCAGCGACCCGGACGGCGGGGCCGTCCAGATGAAGTTCCACCTCTGGGCGACCGGCCACCACCCCGGCGCCGACCCCAAGGGCGTCCTGATCGTCAACCAGACGGTCTCCGTCACCTCCGGTTCCGTCGCCCGCGTCACCATCCCCAAGGCCACCCTGAAGGCCCATGTCGCCACGGCCAACGGGAACTTCTCCTGGAAGGTGCAGGCCGGAGACGGCTCCCTGACCAGCGACTGGAACCCGACCGAGGGCGCTCCCGGCTGCCGCTTCGTCTATCTGCCGGACCGTCCCAGCACCCCGCCGAACGTGACCTCCCAGCAGTTCCCCGACGGCACCGCCGGATGGCCCGTCGACACCGGCACGGTCCGCACCCCGGGCACCTTCACCGTCGGCCCCGGCGCCGCCACCGACATCGCCTCGTACGAGTTCTGGTCCACGATCGACCCGACGATCACGACCCGCGCACCCGGCGCCCTCGGCGGCTCCGTCACCATCGACCTGACGCCCACCAAGGCGGGCGCGCACCAGCTCTACGTACGCAGCCTCGACCGCGCGGGCAACCGCTCCGACACGCGCGCCTACCTCTTCTACGCCAACGGCGCCAAGGTCGCCGACAAGGTGGGCGACCTCAACGGCGACGGCCAGGCCGACCTGTGGGCCGTCGACGCCGCCGGAACCCTCCAGCGCTACTTCGGCGACGGCACCGGAAAGGCCGTCAAGGCCGACCGCGCCGCCTCCCCGGCCGGCCGCTACACCGCTTCGAAGACGACGCGCCGTGGCGACTGGACCGACGACGGCTACGAGGACCTGATCACCCTGGCCGGCGACCCGGCCGTGGGCCGCGACCGCCTCTGGGTCCACCCCAACGACGGCTCAGGCGCCGTCGACGAGTCCGACAAGCGCGAACTGCGCGTCTGGGAGTCCGAGAACGACCACTGGCAGGGCGCCGACCAGATCCTCGCGATCGGTGACGTCGACGGACCGCTCGACCTCGACGGCGACGGCGTCATCGGCCCCGACGACCGGCCCGGCTACCCGGACCTGCTGGTCAAGCAGGGCGACCAGCTCTGGCTCTACTTCGGCTCCCCGTCCGGCTACCTCGACGACTACGTCTACTACCTGGACGACTTCGTCGACCAGCCGCCGGTCCTGATCGGCGACGGAAGCTGGTCCAACTACGATCTCGCCGCCCCCGGCGACACGGCCGGCTCCGGCCGCGTGGACCTGGTCGCCCGTAAGAAGGACACCGGCGAACTGTTCCTGTACGCGGGCACGGGCCCGAGCGGCGAGGGACTCGGCTCCGGACCGGACCGCACCGCCATAGGCACCGGCTGGACCCCCGCCAACCGCCCCCTGCTCACCGCCGTCCCGAACGTCCTGGGCGACGGCAAGCCCGCGGTCTGGTCCACCAACGCGGCGGGTGACCTGCTCTTCTACCCGAACATCAAGGGCAGCGGAGTCACGGTCGGCACGGGGATGCCTGGCTTCCGCGCGCTGAACTGACCCGCGTGTCAAGGCCGTACGGACCGGACCCGACCACCGTCAGATCCGGTCCGTACGGTCGGTTTCCGCCCGTTCCGCGCCGCCGTGGCGCTCGGTTCCGCACCGTAGGGGCGCTACAGCCAGCCGTTGCGCTTGAGAGTGCGGTGGATCATCACACAGGTCGTGATGATGACGCCGAGGACAAGCGGGTAGCCGAACCGCCACTGCAGTTCCGGCATGTGCTCGAAGTTCATGCCGTACACCCCGCAGACCGCCGTCGGCACGGCGATGATGGCCGCCCACGAGGTGATCTTGCGCATGTCCTCGTTCTGCGCGACGCTCGCCTGCGCCAGGTTGGCCTGGAGGATCGAGTTCAGGAGTTCGTCGAAGCCGATGACCTCCTCGTGCACCTGGGCGAGGTGGTCGGCGACGTCGCGGAAGTACTTCTGGATGTCGGGTTCGATCAGCCGCATCGGCCGCTCGCTCAGCAACTGCATCGGCCGCAGCAGCGGGGACACCGCGCGCTTGAACTCCAGCACCTCGCGCTTGAGCTGGTAGATCCGTCCGGCGTCCGAGCCGCGCGGGCCGCCCTTGGCCGGGGCGGAGAACACATCGATCTCGACCTCGTCGATGTCGTCCTGCACGGCCGCCGCCACCGCGATGTACCCGTCCACGACATGGTCGGCGATGGAGTGCAGCACCGCCGAAGGGCCCTTGGCCAGCAGTTCGCTGTCGGACTCCAGGCGGTGGCGCAGGCTGCGCAGCGAGCCCTTTCCGCCGTGCCGGACGGTGATCACGAAGTTCCGGCCGGTGAAGCACATCACCTCGCCGGTCTCGACCACCTCGCTGGTCGCGGTCAGTTCGGCGTGGTCCACGTAGTGGATCGTCTTGAAGACGGTGAACAGCGTGTCGTCGTACCGCTCCAGCTTGGGCCGCTGGTGCGCGTGGACCGCGTCCTCCACCGCCAGCGGGTGCAGCCCGAACTCGGCGGCGATGCCCGCGAACTCCTCCTCGGTCGGCTCGTGCAGTCCGATCCAGGCGAAGCCGCCGCCCTCCCGGACGCGCAGCATCGCCTCACGCGGGGTCAGGCAGGGATCCTCCCGGACGCGTCGGCCGTCGCGGTAGACCGCGCAGTCGACGACCGCGGTCGAGGCGGACGGGTCGCGGGTGGCGTCGTAGCCGTCGTGCGTGCCGAAGGCGGCGTCGCTCTTGCGCAGGGACGGGCGGACCGCTGCGCGCAGGTCACGGATCATCGACATGGCGGGGCTCCTCTACGGAGAGGCCGTCGGCGGGAGCGTGGCACAGCCCGGAATGGGGACGTGTTGAGTGACGTCCGCAAAGCGGGCGGCACCGCGGGGTACGCGGTGACGGCGTTCGCTAATGACAGGAAAAAACACCGGCGATCGAGAAGTGCTCTTCCGTCGTGCGATCTGCCATGGCCGTGCCCGGTGCGGCGGGCCTCGTCCTGAGGTGTCAGTTCACCGGGACGAACGCGGTACGGCTCGGGCGGAAGAGCGGCTGGTACTGGCCGGGTGACTTCGGTCCACCGCAGCCCCACCTCCTCCAGTCTGTCCCCCGTGGGGGATGACGTGTCGTCGGGACTGGAGAGCGACGCTTCTGCGTGCTGTCCCGACCGGCGGCCTAGCCTATCAGCAGCCTCAGGGCCAAACTGTCCTCTTGCCCAATCCTTACGCGATCTATGCTCGCCGTATGGAAGAAATTCTTGGACCGGTCGAGGCGCGGCTCCGCACGGCCCTGGGTGAACCGGACGCGCGGGCCGCGGTGACCTTCCTGGGCACCGACCGAATCGAGGTCCTGCGCTTCCTCGACGGCTCCGGCATCGTGCGGTACGCCACGCTCGGGATGTCCGCGCAGCCGATGGCCGACCCGTCCGAACTCCTCGCCGACCAGGTGAAGGGCCCGCGCGCCGAGCTGGTCCTCTCCGTACGCGCAGGGCTCGCCGGCACCGACCAGGTGCTGCGCACGCTCGCCGTACTGGCCGCGTCGCCGCAGGTCGAGGGTGTGGTGGTGGCGCCGGGCGGTTCGCTCGACGTGGGCGGTCCGCTGTGGCCGGGGGCGCCGTTCCACTCCGTACTGGTCGGGGAGTCCGGCGGGCTGGTGCCGGACCTGGAGCTGGACGCGCCGCTGGAGCCCGTACGGTTCCTGCCGCTGCTGCCGATGACGCCGAACGAGGCGGCGTGGAAACGGGTCAGGGGCGCCGCGGAACTGGAGGAGCGCTGGCTCGCGCGCGGTACGGATCTGCGCGACCCGCTGCGCCGCTCGGTCGCGCTGGACTGATCCGTACGCGCGCCGGCGCTCGTACCGGCTCCTTACACGCACCAGCGCTCGTACCGGCCCGATCAGTTGGCGAAGACTCCTACGCCGTCCTCCGTGGCGTGCGCGGGGCGCGGTTCCCCGGCCCGGTGGCTCAGCGCGGTGCGCCGTACCCCCACGACGACGGCGCCGATGACCGCCGCCCCCGCCGCCACCAGGAAGGGGACGTGGATGTCGCTCCACTCCTCGATCTTCGGCGCGAGGAAGGGCGCGGCCGCCGCGGCGAACCAGCGGACGAAGTTGTAGCCCGCGCTCGCCACCGGGCGGGGCGCGTCCGAGACGCCCAGCGCCAGTTCGGTGAAGACCGTGTTGTTCAGGCCTATGAAGGCGCCGGAGACGACGGTGCCGGCGACGGCCGCGGTGTGGTTCCCGTACCCGAGCACCACCAGGTCGGCGGCGAGCAGGACGAGCGAGCCGCCCAGCACCCGCAGCGAGCCGAAGCGTGCCTGGAGCCGGGGCGCCACCAGCACGGAGAAGACCGCGAGCAGCAGGCCCCAGGCGAAGAAGACCGCGCCCGACCGGTACGGCGACATGTTCAGTACGAAGGGCGTGAAGGCCAGGACCGTGAAGAACGCGTAGTTGTAGAAGAACGCCGCCGCGGCGGCCGACGCGAGCCCGCCGTGGCCGAGCGCCCTGATCGGGTCGAGGAGCTTGGTCTTCCGCGCGGGCCTGGGCTGTTCCTTGAGGAACGCGGTGATGCAGACGAAGCCGATGGCCATCAGCGCGGCCGTGCCGAAGAAGGGGTAGCGCCAGCTCGCGTCGCCGAGGAGCGCGCCGAGCAGCGGCCCGCAGGCCATGCCGAGGCCGAGCGCCGACTCGTACAGCAGGATGGCCGCCGCCGGGCCTCCGGCCGCCGCGCCGACGATGACGGCGAGCGCGGTCGAGACGAAGAGCGCGTTGCCGAGGCCCCAGCCGGCCCGGAAGCCGACCAGTTCCGCTACGGAGGACGACGTACCGGAGAGTCCGGCGAAGACGACGACCAGGGCCAGGCCCAGGAGCAGGGTCTTGCGTCCGCCGATCCGGCTGGAGACCCAGCCGGTGAGCAGCATGGCGACGGCGGTGATCAGGAAGTAGGAGGTGAAGAGGAGGGAGACCTGGCTCGCCGTGGCGTCGAGTCCCTTGGCGATGGACGGCAGGATCGGGTCGACGAGTCCGATGCCCATGAAGGCGACGACGGAGGCCCCGGCCGTGGCCCAGACGGCCTTGGGCTGGTGCAACAGCCCCGGCGACCCCTCGTCGAACGGATCTTCTCGGCCTGCTTCGCCCGGCTCTGCGCGCATGAGGGGTCTCCTCGCTCTCCGGATGGATGGGTGGCGTATGCACATATTAAGTTAGGGGAGCTAATAAGTGCAAGCTACATCTACCCCGCTCCGTGACGCCACGGGCCGGACGGGTGATCGTCCTTGACGCGACGACGGACGCGGAGGACCGTGGGGCGCTATGAGGGGCGAACCCAGTTGTCCGAAGTGCGGTGGCCGGGTCAGGGCGCCCGGTCTCTTCGCCGACTCCTGGCAGTGCGACGAGCACGGCACCGTGCATCCGCTCCAGCCCGTGATACCGCCCAGCGTCGAGGCGCTCGGTGCCGTGGTGCACCGTGCGCGGGTCCCGGTCTGGATGCCCTGGCCGCTGCCCGTCGGCTGGCTGTTCACCGGCGTGGCGTACGCGGGCGACGACCGCAGCGGCGGCCGGGCCACCGCCGTCGCCTGCTCCGGTCCGGGGCCGCTCGGCGGCAGCGGCGAGCTGCTGCTGATCGCCGAGGAGCTGGGCGTCGGACTCGGCGCGCGGTACGCGGGGATCGAGGGACCCGACCCGGGGCCCGGTATCGGAGCCGACAAGCCACCGCAGACCAAACTCCTGGCCGCGGGGCGGCCCACGCCGCTCTGGCATGTCCCGCAGGCGCCGCAGGACCGTGCCGTCTTCGTGGGCGAGGCGCTCGGGCTCTGGCTGTGGGCGATCGTCTGGCCGGAGCAGTCGGGGCTGCTGCTCTACGACGAACTGGTCCTGACCGACCTGCGGGAAGAGGGTACGGAGGTGGAGCTGCTGCCCTGCGGGGCGCTCTCCCCCCGGCTGCTCCACTGAAGTCCGGTGCCTGGCCCGTAGGGGCGCACCCGGAGGTGAACCGGGGGCGCACAGGGGGCGTGCGGTGCCGGGGAGGCCTGACGTTATCCTTGAGCGTCCCCCAGGGCCCTTACCCCTGGCCCGTCCCGAGCCCCGGAGTCCGCGTCGTGCGTATCGACCTGCACACCCACTCCACCGCCTCGGACGGCACCGACACCCCCGCCGAGCTGGTCCGTAACGCCGCGGGTGCCGGACTCGACGTCGTGGCGCTCACCGACCACGACTCCACCCGAGGCCACGCCGAGGCGATCGCCGCGCTCCCGGGACTCGACCGGCCGCTCACCCTCGTCACCGGCGCCGAGCTGTCCTGCCGGCTCGACGGCGTCGGGCTGCACCTCCTCGCGTACCTCTTCGACCCGGACGAGCCCGCGTTCCTGGACGCGCGCGAGCTGGTACGGGACGACCGGGTGCCGCGCGCCCGCGCCATGGTCGCCACGCTCCAGGAGCTGGGCGTCCCGATCACCTGGGAACAGGTCGCCCGGATCGCCGGCGACGCCTCCCTGGGCCGGCCGCACATCGCCACCGCCCTCGTCGAACTGGGCGTCGTCGAGACGGTCTCCGACGCCTTCACGCCGCAGTGGCTGGCGAACGGTGGACGCGCCTACGCCGAGAAGCACGAACTCGACCCCTTCGAGGCGATCCGCCTGGTCAAGGCCGCCGGCGGGGTCACCGTCCTCGCCCATCCGCAGGCCGTCAAGCGCGGCGAGGTCGTGCCCGAGCCGGCCATCGCGCGGCTCACCGACGCCGGGCTCGACGGCATCGAGGTCGACCACATGGACCACGACGGGCCGACCCGCGCCAGGCTGCGCGGGCTCGCCGCCGAACTCGGGCTGCTGACCACCGGCTCCAGCGACTACCACGGCACCCGCAAGTCCGTGGAGCTGGGCGCCTGTACCACCGACCCGGAGATCTACGGCGAGATCACCCGGCGGGCCTCCGGTGCCTTCCCCGTGCCGGGTGCGGGCGGACGCGCGTAGGTCTCCGCCGTACTCCTGCCGTAGCGCGGCTCTCCCGTACGTCCGGCGTATTTCCCGGCGTAACCGGCCGGCCGCCGACCGTCTCCCCGTCCTTCGTTCCCCGCGCCGTCCCCGGCTGCCCGGCACCCCGCCGTGCTCCGTTCCTCCCCGCTTCTTCTTCCCTCAGGGCCTCACTGTGTTCGATTTCGCTGTCTTCGGATCCCTCTTTCTCACCCTTTTTGTGATCATGGACCCGCCCGGGATCACCCCGATCTTCCTCGCCCTGACCTCAGGGCGCCCCGCCAAGGTCCAGCGCGCCATGGCCTGGCAGGCGGTGGCCGTCGCCTTCGGGGTGATCACCGTCTTCGGGCTGCTCGGCCAGCAGATCCTGGACTACCTCCACGTCTCCGTACCGGCCCTGATGATCGCCGGCGGCCTGCTCCTGCTGCTCATCGCGCTGGACCTGCTGACCGGCAAGACCGACGAGCCGCAGCAGACCAAGGACGTCAACGTGGCGCTCGTACCGCTGGGCATGCCGCTGCTCGCGGGGCCCGGCGCGATCGTCTCCGTCATCCTCGCCGTCCAGCACGCGGACGGCGCCACGGGGCAGCTCTCGGTCTGGGCGGCGATCGTCGCGATGCACGTGGTGCTCTGGCTGACGATGCGCTACTCGCTGCTGATCATCAGGGTGATCAGGGACGGCGGGGTGGTGCTGGTGACCCGGCTCGCCGGGATGATGCTCTCGGCCATCGCCGTGCAGCAGATCATCAACGGCGTCACCCAGGTCGTCCGGTCCTCGTGAGGGCCGGAGCGGCTTCGTCGAGGGCCCAGGCGGGCTTCGTGAGGCCCGGGGCAACGGGCAGCGCCCCCGTACGGGTGATCCGTACGGGGGCGCTTCGGGCGACGCGTGAAAATCCTGGAAGCCGGAGAGGCTACGAGGCCGGGGATTCGGCCGGGCGGATGTAGATGCGCTGGCCCATCGCCGCGGCCTGCTGCACTATCCGGTTGACGGAGGCGGCGTCCACAACGGTGCTGTCCACGGCCGAGCCGTCGACGTCGTCGAGTCGCATGATTTCGAAGCGCAAGGCTTCTCCCTTCGTCTGATCCTCCTGGCGGAGAACTGGTGGGGTGACGGGCAACTCCGTCGTTGGTTATATGGCGGGCAGGTACATACCTCTCAACGACTTGCCCTCTGCAAACATTCCCTACGCTAAGGAAAAGTTTTGGGAGGCTAACTACCGCTGGGTAAGGTGACGTCCACGGAGAACGAACGGCGTATGAACGAGGCAGAGATCAACGCAGAGATCAACTCAGAGAACGCCGCTATCGGCGCCCAGCTGGAGCGCACCAACGAGTTGCTCCAGCGCATGCTCGCCGAGGTGGCGAAGACCCCGTCCACCCATGCCATCTTCGTCGACGCCGGTTACGTCTATGCTGCGGCCGGGTTGCTTGTGTCGGGTACCGAGGACCGGCGCTCCTTCGACCTGGACGCCGAAGGGCTCATCGAGGCCTTCATCGACAAGGCCCGGATCATCTTCGCGGACAGCCGGCTGCTCCGCGTCTACTGGTACGACGGCGCGAGGCGGCGGATCCACACCACCGAACAGCAGTCCATCGCCGAACTGCCCGACGTCAAGGTCAGGCTCGGCAACCTCAACGCCAACAACCAGCAGAAGGGCGTCGACTCCCTCATCCGCACCGACCTCGAATCGCTCGCCCGGCACCGCGCCATCAGCGACGCGGCCCTGGTCGGCGGCGACGAGGACCTGGTGTCGGCCGTCGAGGCGGCGCAGGGGTACGGCGCACGGGTCCACCTCTGGGGCATCGAGGCGGGCGAGGGGCGCAACCAGGCCGAGCCGCTGCTCTGGGAGGTCGACAGCCAGCGCACCTTCGACCTGGAGTTCTGCAAGCCGTACGTCACCAGGCGGCCGGTCACCACGTACGAGCACGAGGGCGAGCCGCCGCCCTCCCGTGACCAGGTCCGGTTCATCGGCGCGCAGATCGCCGCGACCTGGCTGGCCGAGCGGGGCAGGGACGCCATGGCGGAGCTGCTGCCGGGCCATCCCTATCTGCCGGGACCGGTCGACCAGGACCTGCTGATCGAGGCGGAGAAGCTGCTCCAGCGCTCGCTGCGGGGCCACGCCATGCTGCGCCGGTCGCTGCGGGACGGCTTCTGGCAGCACCTCCAGGCCCAGTACTGAGCGGGCGGGACCGAGCAGGCGGGCGGTGGCGTCCGCCCGCGTCCGGCGGCGTCAGTAGAGGCTGTCCCAGAAGTCGGCCAGCGCCGCCGCCGTCTCCGCCGGCCGGTCGGTGTTGGGGGAGTGCTCCGCACCCGCGACGACGGTCCTGCGGGCCCCGAGCCGCCGCGCCATGGCGTCCAGCAGCGGCACCGGCCACACGTCGTCCCGCTCGCCGGAGATCACGTGGAGCGGCAGCCGCTGCACGCCGGCCAGCTCGGCCACCCGGTCCGGCTCGGCGCTGAGCTGGGCGCCGGTCGCGACGAGCTGCGCCGGACTGGTGCGTATCCAGCGTTCGCGCAGGGCGGCGTCGTGGCCGGGGGTGGAGACGTCTGCCGGGGGCTCCATCGTCCGCATCAGGTCCCAGACCTGGGCCATGGTCATGACCGCGAGCGTGTCGCTGAGCAGCTTGATCCGCTCCCGCTGGCCGGGGGTGACCTCGGCGGGCCCCGAGGACATCAGCGTCAGCGAGCGGAACGGGTCCCGGTCGAGCAGCACCGCGGCGCGTGAGATCTGGCCGCCGAGCGAGTGCCCGAGCAGATGTACGGGGGTGTCGAGCGCCGCCGCCTGTGCCAGCACATCGGCCGCCAACTCGGCCCGGGTGTAAGCCTCTTGGGTGTCGGGGCCGTCGGTCTCGTACTGTCCGCGGCCGTCCACGGCGACGGTTCTGTACCCGGCCTCAGCGAGTGGTTCGAGCAGCGCGACGAAGTCCTCCTTGCTGCCGGAGAACCCGGGCAGCATCAGCACGGTCCCGTGCGGCTCCCCGGAGGGCCGCGCGTCGAGGACGGCGAACCGCCCCCGCCGGGTGGCGAGCGTACGGGCGCGGGCGCAGGGGGGCGGGGTGAAGGTGGGCGGCCGACTCATGCGACGAGGCTAACCGCGTACGCGCCCGATCCCCACAGGGCCCCGGTCCACGCCGGGCCCCGGCACGCGCGGGGGTTCCGGTATGCGAAGGGCTCCGGTGCGCGTCGGGCTGCCGGTACGTGAAGGCTCCGGTACGCCCGGTTTCCGGTACGCGGACCCCGGAACCGCCGATGGCCCGGCACCCCCTGAGTGCGGGGCGTCGGGCCATCGGCGGTGTCACTGGCGGCGCCGGTCAGGGCGCCTGGCGGGGTGCGGCTCGGCTCAGCTCTCCTCGGGCTGGGCCTGGGCCGTCTTCGCCGGGGTCGTACGGGCGCGGCGGCGGCGCGGCTTGGGCTCCGCCTCCGCATCCGTGCCGGGCGCCTCGGCGACAGCTTCCGCCGCCGTGGCCTTGGCCTTCTTCGCCGCCTTGACGGGCTTCTCAGCCGCCTCGGCGGTCTCGGTCTTCTCGGCCTTCGGCTTGGCGACGCGGGTACGGCGCCGGGGCTTGGGCTCCTCGGCTTCGGCGGCCTCCGGGGCCGCGGGGGCCTCGACCGCTTCCGCGGCCGGAGCCTCGGGAGCGGCCTTGGCCTTGGCGACGCGGGTGCGGCGGCGCGGCTTGGGCTCCTCGGCCGGAGCCTCGGTGACCGGCGCTTCGGGGGCCGCCACGGCCGTTACGGCCGCCTCGGGGGCCTCCGTCTCCGGCTTGACGGCGCGGGCACGGCGACGGCGCGGCTTGGCCGCGGCCTCCGGCTCCACCTCTACCGGGGCCTCGGCCACGGCCTCCGCCACCACGGTCTCCGGGGACGGCGTCTCCGCGCCGGCACCGGTGCGGGTGCGCCGGCGGCGGCGCGGGGTGCGCGGCTCCACCGGAAGGTCGACCACGGCCGTCTGGAACTGCGGCTCCGGAGCCTCGGCCGGTGCGGACACCGCCGGGGCGCTCGCCCGGACCGGGGCCGGGGCGGCGGCCGTGGGTGTGGCCGTCGCGTCCAGGTTCGTACCGCCACGGGTGCGGCGGCGCTGGCGCGGCGTGCGCGTACGGGCCGGACGCTCCTCCCGTACGGGCGCGGCGGCCGGCGCGGACCTGCGGCCACGGCCACCGGTCTCGCCCAGGTCCTCGACCTGCTCGGCCGAGAGCCCGGCGCGCGTCCGTTCGGCGCGCGGCAGGACACCCTTGGTCCCGGCGGGGATGTTCAGCTCCTCGAAGAGGTGCGGGGAGGTGGAGTACGTCTCCGGAGGGTTGGGGAAGCCGAGGTCGAGCGCCTTGTTGATGAGCTGCCAGCGCGGGATGTCGTCCCAGTCGACCAGCGTCACCGCCGTACCGGACGCCCCCGCGCGGCCGGTGCGGCCGATGCGGTGGAGGTAGGTCTTCTCCTCCTCCGGCGACTGGTAGTTGATGACGTGCGTCACACCTTCGACGTCGATCCCGCGCGCGGCGACGTCCGTGCAGACCAGCACGTCCACCTTGCCGTTACGGAAGGCGCGCAGCGCCTGCTCGCGGGCGCCCTGGCCCAGGTCGCCGTGGACCGCGCCGGAGGCGAAGCCGCGCTGGGCGAGCTGGTCGGCGATGTCGGCGGCCGTGCGCTTCGTACGGCAGAAGATCATGGCGAGTCCGCGGCCCTCGGACTGGAGGATCCGCGAGACCATCTCCGGCTTGTCCATGGAGTGGGCGCGGTAGACCCGCTGGGTCGTGTTGGCCACGGTCGCGCCCGCGTCGTCCGGCGAGGTGGCGCTGATGTGCGTCGGCTGCGACATGTAGCGGCGGGCGAGGCCGATCACCGCGCCGGGCATCGTCGCGGAGAAGAGCATGGTCTGGCGCTTGGGCGGCAGGAGCTGGATGATCCGCTCGACGTCGGGCAGGAAGCCCAGGTCCAGCATCTCGTCGGCCTCGTCGAGGACGAGCCCGCGGACGTGCGAGAGGTCCAGCTTGCGCTGGCCCGCCAGGTCCAGCAGCCGGCCCGGGGTGCCGACGATCACGTCGACGCCCTTCTTGAGGGCCTCGACCTGCGGCTCGTAGGCCCGGCCGCCGTAGATCGCGAGAACGCGTACGTTACGGACCTTGCCGGCCGTCAGCAGGTCGTTGGTGACCTGCTGGCACAGCTCGCGGGTGGGGACGACCACCAGGGCCTGCGGGGCGTTGGTGAGCTGCTCGGGCACGGCCCGGCCGGACTCGACGTCCGCGGGTACGGTGACGCGCTCCAGCAGCGGGAGGCCGAAGCCGAGCGTCTTGCCCGTGCCGGTCTTGGCCTGTCCGATGACGTCCTTGCCCGACAGTGCGACGGGGAGGGTCATCTCCTGGATGGGGAACGGAGACAGAATGCCGACGGCTTCAAGCGCTTCGGCTGTCTCGGGGAGGATTCCGAGTTCTCGGAAAGTCGTAGTCAGGGTGCTGCCTCTTCTGTGAGACGCGGCGTGAGGCGAACGCTGGGGGTCGTACCGCACCTGGGTACTCGGCCGGCCGTGGGTTGGCCGGATGGCGCGGGACCACTGCCGTCGCTCAGAGCGCTCATGCCGCTGAGGGGGCCCCTCATCTGCGGTCGTACGCTTCTGTGCGCACGGTCCGCGCGGAGGGCGGTCGGGGTCGGAGCCGATCGGGCCACCGACCGGGCATCCTCTGGGGCCTGTCCGTGAAGAACGGACCTCGTACAAACAGTACAAACACTGTCAAACATGCGACGGCCCGCCGAATAGTCGGCAGGCTCTTTACCACTGTACCCCGGAATCGCGCATGTGTGTTGGGCGAATTCGTCGGGGTGGTGTGACGGCAGGGTCTGACCAGGCCCTTACGCCCTGGGCGGAGCGGGCTATTGTGCCCCTCATGGAGACGCCCGACAACGCCACGCCGCCCGCATCCGCAGCCGAGGAACCGACCGGATCCGCCGGATCGACCGGATCCACCGCCTCCGAGCCGGCCGGGCCGACCGGTACCGCCGCCCAGGACTGGGAGACGGCCTCGGCCGAGCCGCAGTACCGCGCGGCCGTCGTGGACCTGCTGGGAGCGCTCGCCTACGGCGAGCTGGCGGCCTTCGAGCGGCTCGCGGAGGACGCCAAGCTCGCGCCGACCCTGGCGGACAAGGCGGCGCTGGCGAAGATGGCCGCAGCGGAATTCCACCACTTCGAACAGTTGAACGACCGGCTGCGGGCGATCGACGCCGAGCCGACCGGGGCGATGGAGCCGTTCGCCAAGGCACTGGACGACTTCCACCACCTGACCGCGCCGTCGGACTGGCTGGAGGGCCTGGTCAAGGCGTACGTCGGCGACTCGATCGCCAGTGACTTCTACCGCGAGGTCGCCGCCCGCCTGGACACCGACACCCGCGCGCTGGTCCTGGCCGTGCTGGACGACACCGGGCACGGCAACTTCGCCGTGGAGAAGGTGCGCGCCGCGATCGAGGCGGAGCCGCGCGTCGGCGGCCGGCTCGCGCTCTGGGCGCGCCGTCTGATGGGCGAGGCTCTGTCGCAGGCCCAGCGGGTGGTGGCCGACCGGGACGCGCTCTCCACGATGCTGGTGGGCGGGGTGGCCGGCGGTTTCGACCTCGCGGAGGTCGGCCGGATGTTCTCCCGGATCACCGAGGCGCACACCAAGCGGATGGCCGCCCTCGGGCTGGCCGCCTGACCCGCTCGCTCCTCGACGGGCCGTCCGCCCGCGTCAGGACGGTACGGCGCGGTGCAGCGGGCGGCCCGCGCCCGCCGGGCGGAGCAGCAGCGAGAGCAGCACCGAGGCGACCAGCAGGGCGCCGACCAGGGTCGCCATGACATGGCCTGCGCCGAGCGCCATGTGCGTCACATACGTACCGAAGAGGGCGCCGAGGGGCCCTGCCGCGTACACCGTACGGAGCGCGGGGAGCCGGTCCGCCAGGTGGTGGGCGGCGGCCCATGACAGACCGAGTCCGAGCAGGACCGATCCGAGGATTTCCAGGATCACTGTCGATCACCTCACAACACCGGGGGTGGCTACGCGGTCCGGACCTGCCGGCCCGTCACGTCACTACCCGGCGTGCGGTGAAAACAACCCTCACCACCGCGAAGTGGCCCGGCGGTAATGCCCGCCGGGCCACTCCTTCCGCCGGTTGACGGCAGCGGCTACAGGTTGCCGAAGCCGACCCGTCGCGCCGCCGGCTCACCGATCTCCACGTACGCGATCCGCTCGGCCGGTACGAGCACCTTGCGCCCCTTGTCGTCCGTGAGGCTGAGCAACTGCGCCTTGCCGGCCAGCGCCGCGGACACGGCTCGCTCGACCTCCTCGGCGGACTGCCCGCTCTCCAGAACGATCTCGCGGGGCGTGTGCTGCACGCCGATCTTGACCTCCACGGCTATGTCCCTCCGAACGGTCTGCGTTGCGCGGCCAGCCGCGCTGTACGCAGCACACACTAGCCCGGCGAGACCTGCTGGAAGGCGCCGCGGTGCACGCCCGCAGCGAACACGGGCGGCAACCGGTCGCCTCAGTGCTGTTCGCTGCCGTGCAGCGGGAAGCCGGCGATACCGCGCCAGGCCAGCGAGGTGAGCAGTTGGACGGCCTGTTCGCGGGGGATCTGGGACTGGCTGGAGAGCCAGTAGCGCGCGACGACCTGGGAGACGCCGCCGAGCCCCACCGCGAGCAGCATGGACTCCTCCTTGGAGAGCCCGGTGTCCTCGGCGATCACGTCGGAGATCGCCTCGGCGCACTGGAGGGCGACCCGGTCCACCCGCTCGCGCACCGCGGGCTCGTTCGTCAGGTCCGACTCGAAGACCAGCCGGAACGCGCCGCCCTCGTCCTCCACGTACGCGAAGTACGCGTCCATCGTCGCCTCGACGCGCAGCTTGTTGTCCGTGGTCGAGGCCAGCGCCGTACGGACGGCCAGCAGCAGCGACTCGCAGTGCTGGTCCAACAGGGCGAGATACAGCTCCAGCTTTCCCGGGAAGTGCTGGTAGAGCACCGGCTTGCTGACGCCCGCCCGCTCGGCGATGTCGTCCATCGCGGCCGCGTGGTACCCCTGCGCGACGAATACTTCCTGTGCGGCGCCCAGTAGCTGGTTGCGCCGGGCGCGACGCGGCAGACGGGTGCCCCGCGGGCGCGCCGCCTCGGTCTGCTCTATGGCTGTCACGCCGCCTCCCAAAATTCGTTCCGTGCGCGTGGTGCGCCGCTCCGCCATCGTACTTTTGGGTAACCCGGCCGCGCGTGGTGAGGAGGCAGAATTTCACGGACCGGACGCGTACGGAAACCGCACCGGGCCGTGAGGATCCGCCCGGCCGGGGAAAACGCGGCCGGTGAACCGGGCCGTCACCTCAGCGGTAGTCCTCTTCGTCCAGCTCCACCGCCCTCGCCTGGTCGGCCGCGTCCCCCTCGCTCGCCGTGTCCGGGTCGATGTGCGTCAGCGGTTCGTCGCGGTCCCCTCGTACCTCCGCGCGCTGCTCGGCGGCGTCGGCCTCGGGAACCTCGTCGGCCGCCGTGGCGCTCCTGCCGTCCCGGGCCTCCGCGTCGAAGGTCTCGGGGTCCGTGGGATCGACTCTCATACCGGCCCCCTTTCTCTTCCTCCGAGGGTAGGAGCCGGGGGTGTCCCGCGCCATACGGCCTGTGACGGTGAACACCGGGATTCCGGCGTGATCGTCTCGTAACATTGCCGCATGTCGTCGACCGAGCTGCCGGAATCCGTAGCCGCCGCCGCGGCTCCGAAGGTGAGTCCCGTACGCGTCGCGGAGGGGGAGGAACTGCGCTCCGTCACCCTGCCCGGACTCACGCTGACCGTACGGGCGCGGCCCGCGACCGGTGCCGGGGCCGCGCCCGGGCTGTACGTGCACGGGCTCGGCGGGTCGTCGCAGAACTGGTCGGCGCTGATGCCGTACCTCGCGGACCTGATCGACGGCGAGGCCGTCGACCTGCCCGGCTTCGGGGACTCGCCCCCGCCGCCGGACCGGGCCTACTCGGTCTCCGCCCACGCCCGCGCGGTCGTCCGGCTGCTGGACGCGGGCGGGCGCGGCCCCGTCCACCTCTTCGGCAACTCCCTCGGCGGCGCGGTCGTGACCCGCGTGGCCGCCGCCCGGCCGGATCTGGTGCGGACGCTGACGCTGGTCTCCCCGGCGCTGCCGGAGATCCGGGTGCAGCGGACCGCGCTGCCCACCGCGCTGCTCGCGGTGCCCGGCGTCGCCCCGCTCTTCGGCCGGCTGACCCGGGGGTGGACGGCGGAGCAGCGCACCCGGGGGGTGATGGAGCTCTGTTACGGCGACCCCTCCTCGGTCAAGGACGAGGACGTGCGCCACGCGGTGGCGGAGATGGAGCGCCGGCTCCAACTGCCTCATTTCTGGGAGGCGATGACGGGTTCGGCACGCGGTATCGTCGACGCCTACACCCTGGGCGGGCAGCACGCGTTGTGGCGGCAGGCCGAACGGGTGCTGGCACCGACCCTGCTCGTCTACGGCGGGCGGGACCAAATCGTTTCGTACCGTATGGCCCGGCGGGCTTCGGCGGCCTTCCGTGATTCCCGGCTCCTTACGCTCCCCGACGCCGGGCATGTTGCCATGATGGAGTACCCGCGGCAGGTCGCCCAGGCATGCCGGGACCTCATCGACGCGTACGACTCCGACGACTCGATCGACGAACACGGCAGGAGCTGATCCGGGGCGTGGGACGACACAGCCGCAAAGGCCCCCTACCCCAGGGCTCGCCCGGCGCGGGCGGCCCCGCGGCGGGCGAACCCGGTCAGGACCGGGAGGGGCAGGGGCGGCGCAGGCGTTCCGGCGACGACCGGGACCAGGATCCGGACCAGCACGGCGGACCGGGTCACGGCACCCCCGCGCACGGCGTGCCGCAGGTGCGCGGCGGCCATCCCGAACAGCGGGAGTCCGGAGGCGGTTGGGGCAGCGCGCGGCGCTACGGCGACCGGCAGCGCGCGACACCACACGCCACGGGCGGTACGTCGACGCCGCAGATCCCGGGCCCGCGCAGGGAGTTCGTGGACGCGTTCGACGCCTTCGGCGCGTTCGACGCCCCCGCCGCGGCCACCCCGGCCGTCCCCGTCACCCCGGCCCCCAGGCCCGCACCGAAGACCGGCGGGCGCGACGGCGGCGACGGTACGGGCACGACGGTCACCGGGGAGGACAAGGACGAGGACGACGCCGGGCAGGACACGGAGGAGCCCGCCAGAGGCGGTTGGGGCCGCGCGATCACCGGGATCGCCGCGGCGGCGGTGACCACCGTCCTCGCGGTCGTGGTGGCCGGGCAGGTCACCGGCGCCGGCTCCGGTGACTCCGACGCGCGGGCGGACGGCGGGATCGACCGTACGGAGCAGGACGGCGACGGGGCCTCGCGCTCCGACGAGCGGACCGGCCCCGCCGGAGGGAAGGCGGCGCCTTCGGCCGCCGCCACCGTGGCCACGTACTCCGAGCTGATGACGCGCCAGTTCCCGCTGGACCCGAAGCTGAAGGCGGCGGGCAGCTTCACCGCCGTACCGGGCCTCGCCAAGCCGCCCGGCAAGGCGCCCGCCAAGGGGCAGAAGTTCCGCTACCGCGTGGACATCGAGAACGGACTCGGCCTCGACGGGGCGCTGTTCGCGGACGCCGTCCAGAAGACCCTGAACGACCGGCGGAGCTGGGCCCACAACGGTGCCATGGCCTTCGAGCGGATCTCCAGCGGTGAGTCCGACTTCGTGATCACGCTGGCGAGCCCGGGGACCACGGCGTTCTGGTGCGCGAAGTCCGGTCTCGACACGACCGTCGACAACGTGTCCTGCGACTCGGCCGCGACCGACCGCGTCATGATCAACGCCTTCCGCTGGGCGCAGGGCGCGGAGACCTTCGGCGTCAAGGCGATGTTCCCCTACCGGCAGATGCTGATCAACCACGAGGTCGGCCACCGGCTCGGCCACAACCATGTGAGCTGCCGCACGCCGGGCGCGCTCGCGCCGGTGATGCAGCAGCAGACCAAGACGCTCGACCTCGACGGCATCAAGTGCCGGCCGAACCCCTGGGTCTATCCGGACGCGTGATCCCGGGGCCACGAGGAGCGCGCGTGATCAAGAACGACGCGTCCTGATCATCCGCGAGCACCCGTGATGTGTCGTGATCGTCCGCATGGTGAGAGAGCTGTCTCACTCCGCGTTGACATTCGAACACTGCCTCCTCCATATTTCTCCGCATGTCGTCCCCCTACGCACCAGCCTCCCGTCACACCGCCTTTGAGCTCGCGCTCATCGGTGTGACGCCGCTGTGCGTGGCCGACATTCTCTGTAGCTGACGCCGCCCGAACACGTTACGTCTGCCGCTCTTCTCCGCCGCAGACCGCCGTGGTCGGCGCATTCCGTCCGTACGCGGGCGCGGCGTCCCGGTCTTCTCTGTTCCGTCCTCTCCGCCGCTGCCGCCTGCGCGGACACCGGGCGTTCCACGCCCTCTGTTCCCGTCCCGCTCCCTCCTGTCACTCTTGTGCACTCCGTCACTCTGTGCACGCCGTGCGCGCAGCCCACCGAGAGGCTTCTTCCGATGCGTCAACCGTCCGTGTTCACCCGCCGCGTGACCGTGGCAGCCGTCACCCTGGCCGTGGCAGCGGGCGCCGCCGCCTGCGCGGGCCCCCAGGACAACGATGCCAAGAGCGACGGCTCGGCCCAGGGCAAGCCCCAGAAGGGCGGCACGCTTTCGGTCCTCAACACCGAGCCGCAGGCCGACTTCGACCCGGCGCGCCTCTACACCTCCGGCGGCGGCAACGTCCCCTCACTGGTCTTCCGTACGCTCACCACCCGCAACCGCGAGGACGGCGCCGCCGGCACCAAGGTCGTCCCCGACCTCGCCACCGACACGGGCCGCCCCAACGCGGATGCCACCGAGTGGACGTACACCCTCAAAGAGGGGCTGAAGTTCGAGGACGGCACCCCGATCACCACCGCCGACATCAAGTACGGCATCGAGCGCTCCTTCGCCGGCGAACTCTCCGGCGGCGCCCCCTACCTGCGCGACTGGCTGATCGGCGGCGCCGACTACCAGGGCCCGTACAAGGACACGTCGTCGACGGGGCTGGCCTCGATCGTGACGCCCGACGCGAGAACCATCGTCTTCAAGCTGAACAAGCCCGAGGGCGACTTCCCCTTCGTCGCCACCCAGACGCAGTTCGCGCCGGTGCCCAAGGCCAAGGACAAGGGCGCCAAGTACGAGGAGCACCCGGTCTCCTCGGGCCCGTACAAGGTCGTCAAGAACGAGGGCGACGGCCAGCACATGGTGCTGGAGCGCAACCCGCACTGGTCCGAGAAGACCGACGACCAGCGCCACGCCTACCCCGACAAGATCGACGTCAAGGCCGGTCTCGACTCGGCCGTCATCAACCAGCGGCTCGCCACCAGCTCGGGCGCCGACGCCGCCGCCATCACCACCGACACCAACCTCGGCCCCGCCGAACTGGCCGAGGTCGGCAGCGACAAGGCGCTCGCCGCCCGCGTCGGCACCGGTCACTTCGGCTACACGAACTACCTCGCCTTCAACCCGAAGGTGAAGCCGTTCGACAACCCCAAGGTGCGCCAGGCGATCTCCTACGCCATCAACCGCACCAGCGTGATCAACGCTGCGGGCGGCTCCGCGCTCGCCGAGCCCGCCACCACCTTCCTGCCCGAGCAGAAGGCGTTCGGCTACACGCCGTACGACCACTTCCCGGCGGGTAAGACCGGCGACCCGGCCAAGGCCAAGGAACTGCTGAAGGAGGCCGGTCACCCGAACGGACTGACCATCTCCCTGATCCACTCCACCGCGCAGAACCGCGAGACCAGCCCCGAGGTCGCCACGGCCGTCCAGGAAGGGCTCAAGAAGGCGGGCATCACCGTCAAGCTGGTGGGACTGGAACCGAACGCGTTCAACGAGGCCCGCTGGAGCGTCAAGAACGGGCCCGGCCTCTTCCTCTCCCGATGGGGCGCCGACTGGCCGTCCGGCGGCCCCTTCCTGGCGCCGATCTTCGACGGCCGGCAGATCGTCAAGGACGGCTCCAACTTCAACCACGCGCAGTTCGACGACGCGTCGGTCAACAAGGAGATCGACGAGATCAACAAGCTGACCGACCTGTCCGCGGCGGCGAAGCGCTGGGGCGCGCTCGACAAGAAGATCGGTGAGCAGGCCCTCGACGTGCCGCTCTTCCACCCCGTCTACAAGCGGCTCTACGGCAAGGACGTCAAGAACATCGTGATCAGCGACTGGACCGGCGTCCTCGACATCTCGCAGGTCGCGGTCAAGTGAATACCGCTCCCGACCCGGTGACGGCAGGGGCGGCGGCCACCACGGCCCCCGCCCCGGCCGCTGCCGCTCCCGTCTCCGGCGCGGGCCAGGTCTGGCGACGGCTGCGCGGACGACCCTCGGCCCTGGTGGCCGGGGGCGTCCTCGCCCTGCTCGTCGTACTGGCGCTCGCCGCGCCGCTGCTCGCCGCGCTCGAAGGCCAGGACCCGAACACGTACCACGACTCGCTCGTCGACTCGGCGCGCGGCGGCGTGCCCCACGGCTCGTTCGGCGGGGTGAGCGGCGACCACTGGCTCGGTGTCGAACCCGGCACCGGACGCGACCTGTTCGTACGGCTCCTCTACGGCGCCCGCGTCTCGCTGCTCGTCGCCCTCGGCGCCACCGTCGTCCAGGTGGCGATCGGCGTCACCGTCGGCCTCGCGGCCGGTCTCGGCAACCGGTGGCTGGACACCTTCCTCAGCCGGGTCGCCGATGTGATGATCTCGCTGCCGATGCTGGTGCTCGCCATCGCCCTGACGGCCGTCGTCCCCCAGGACTTCCCCCGCCCCCTGCTGCTGATCCTCGTCATCGGCCTGCTCAACTGGGGCGGCACCTCACGGATCGTCCGAGCGCAGACCCTCACGCTGAAGCAGCTCGACTTCGTCGCCGCGGCCCGGCTCGGCGGCTCAGGACGGCTGCGTGTCGCGCGACGCGAGGTGCTGCCCTCGCTCGCGGCGCCCGTCATCACCTACGCGGCGATCCTGGTCCCCACCAACATCGTCATCGAGGCGTCGCTGTCCTTCCTCGGGGTCGGCGTCAAGCCGCCGACCCCGTCGTGGGGCGTGATGCTGTCGACCGCGCAGACCTGGTTCCGGGCGGACCCGATGTACGTCCTGCTCCCCGCCGGGCTGCTCTTCGTGACCGTGCTCGCCTTCACCGTGCTGGGCGACGCGGTACGCACCGCGCTCGACCCGCGCGAGGCCAGCCGGCTGCGGGTCGGGACGCGGACCCGCACCCGTACGCCGGGCAAGGCCCGCACCCCCCTCAAGGACACCGCCTCATGACGCGCTATCTGCTCAAACGGCTGGCCGGCGCGCTCCTGGTCCTGCTCGTGCTCTCCGTCGTCGTCTACGCGCTCTTCTACCTGGCGCCCGGCGACCCGGCCCGGCTCGCCTGCGGCGAGCGCTGCTCCACCCAGCAGGTCGACCAGGTACGGGAACGCCTCGGCCTCGGCCAGTCGGTCTTCGCGCAGTACGGACACTTCCTGCGCGGCATCGTCGCGGGGCGCGACTACTCCACCGGCACCTCGATGCTGCACTGCGACGCGCCCTGCCTCGGCTTCTCGTACAAGACCGACCAGCAGGTCACCCAGCTCATCCTGGAGCGGCTGCCCGCGACGCTCTCCCTCGCCGTAGGCGCGATGGTCGTCTGGCTGGTCATCGGGATCGGCACCGGCCTGCTCTCCGCGCTGCGGCGCGGCGGGATCACCGAGCGCGCGCTGACCGTGCTCACCCTCGCCGGGACCGGCACGCCCGTCTTCATCCTGGGCCTGCTGCTCCTGATGGTGGTCTGCGCGTACCTTCAGTGGCTGCCGTTCCCCTCGTACGTACCGCTGAGCGAGGACCCCGAGCAGTGGATGTGGAACATGCTGCTCCCCTGGCTCACCCTGGGGCTCTTCGAGAGCGCGAAATACGCGCGGCTGACGCGCAGTTCCACGCTGGAGACGCTGGCCGAGGACCACATCCGCACCTTCCGCGCCTACGGGGTGGGGGAGCGCGCGGTCGTCGGACGGCACGCGCTGCGCGGCGCCCTGCCGCCGGTCATCGCGCTCAACGCGAACGATTTCGGCACGGTGATGGGCGGCGCGGTGCTCACCGAGACCCTGTTCGGCATCCCCGGCGTCGGCAAGACGCTCATCGACTCGGTACGGGACGTCGACCTGCCGGTGGTGGTGGGCGTGGTGCTGGTGACCGGAGCGGCCGTCGTGCTGGCCAATGTCGTGGCGGACCTGCTGTACGCCGTGGCCGACCGAAGGGTGGCACTCCTGTGACGCGTACGACCTCTGTGACTCCTGAGGTGTCCGCTACGGAGCAACTGGTCCTCGTGGAGGACCTGACCGTCGACTTCACGGCGGGCGACGACGAGACCGTACGCGCCGTGGACGGGCTCTCCTTCTCGCTCGCCGCGGGCCGGGCGATCGGCCTGGTCGGTGAGTCCGGCAGCGGCAAGAGCACCGTCGCGAGCGCGCTCCTCGGGCTGCACCGGGGGACCGGCGCGCACGTCGGCGGTACGGTCCGGGTCGCCGGTACGGACGTGGGCACCGCCTCCGAGCGCGAACTGCGCGCGCTGCGCGGCGCGGTGGCCGCGATGGTCTTCCAGGACCCGCTCTCCTCACTGGACCCGTACTACACGGTGGGGGACCAGATCGCGGAGGTCTACCGCGTGCACACCCGGGCCACCCGGCGCGCGGCGCGTGCGCGGGCGGTCGAGGTGCTGGACCGCGTGGGCATCCCCGACGCCGCGCGCCGCGCGCGCTCCCGGCCGCACGAGTTCAGCGGCGGAATGCGCCAGCGCACGCTGATCGCGATGGCACTGGCCTGCGAGCCGCGCCTGCTGATCGCGGACGAACCGACCACTGCGCTCGACGTGACCGTCCAGGCGCAGATCCTCGACCTCCTCCACGACCTGCGCCGTGAGACGGGCATGGGGCTGCTGCTGGTCACCCACGACGTGGGCGTCGCCGCGGAGAGCGTCGACGAGGTCCTGGTGATGCGGCACGGGCGCGAGATCGAGCGCGGCTCCGTCGCGGACGTCCTGGGCGCGCCGAAGGACACGTACACGCGCACCCTGCTGTCGGCGGTGCCCCGGGTGGACGCGCCGGTCGAACGCGCCCCGGGCGCTCCGGGCTCCGACGGCCCGCTGATCGAAGCCGTGGGACTGCGCCGGGAGTTCCGGCGCGGACGGGAGACCGTCACTGCGGTGGACGGGGTCTCGCTCACCGTCGCGCCGGGGGAGACCCTGGGCATCGTCGGCGAGTCCGGCAGCGGCAAGACCACGCTCGGCCGGATGCTCGTACGGCTGCTCGACCCGACCGCCGGGACCCTGGACTACCGGGGTACGGAGATCGCCACGGCGTCCGAGAAGGAGCTGCGGCCCTACCGCCGCGAACTCCAGATGATCTTCCAGGACCCGGTCTCGTCGCTCAACCCGCGCCGTTCGGTGGGCGAGTCCGTCGCGGACCCGCTGCGGGCCGCGGGGGAGCTGGACGAGCACCGGATCGTCGAGCGGGTACGGGGGCTGCTGGAGCGGGTCGGGCTCGACCCCGACCGGTACGACCGGTACCCGCACGAGTTCAGCGGCGGCCAGCGCCAGCGCGTCGGGATCGCCCGCGCGCTCGCCGCCGAGCCCCGGCTGATCGTCTGCGACGAGCCCGTCTCCGCGCTCGACGTGACCACCCAGGCACAGGTCATCGCGCTCCTGGCGGAGCTCCAGCGGGAGCTGGGTCTCGCGCTGGTCTTCATCGCGCACGACCTCGCCGTCGTCCGCCAGGTCAGCGACCGCATCGCCGTCATGAAGGACGGCAGGATCGTGGAACAGGGCACGGTCGAGGAGGTCTACGGGGCGCCCTCAGAGGCGTACACGAAGCAGCTCCTGGCCGCCGTCCCCGCGCTCGACCCGGGGCTCGCGGCGGCGCGCCGCGCGGCCCGCCGGGAGCTTCCGGCGCCCGCCGCGCCCGCCGAGGAAGCCGCCCTGACCTGAGCCACGAGGTTCGCCGTACGTAACTGTTCCTTTTCGTAGTGCGACAGAACGCCGCCGGTACGAGAAAGTTACGTGCATTCACCCCTTCCGGTGGTGCGACGGACAACCGTCCGTCGTACCACCCGGTTGTCCGCTTACGGTCGTTCCGCTGCGTGTCGCCGATCAACGGTGGCCGCCCACAAGGGAGATCGGGGGTGCGCTCGTGCGGATCGGACTGCTTACGGACGGTGGGTATCCGTATGCGACGGGTGAGTCCAGGCTCTGGTGCGACCGGCTCGTACGCGGCCTCGCGCCGCACGAGTTCCACATCTACGCGCTCAGCCGCAGCGCCCAACAGGAGCGCGCCGGCTGGGTCCTGCTGCCACCCCACATCCCCGCGGAACAGGTGCGCACGGCGCCGCTCTGGGCGCCGGCCGACGACGGCCGCGGCTACGGGCGGCGCGACCGGCGACGGTTCGCACTCCACTTCGGCCGGCTGGCCGAGGCGGTCTGTGCCGAGGGCGGGCCGGACAGCACGGGCCGCGTGGCCTTCGCCGAGGGGCTGTACGGACTGGCCGACCTCGGCAGGGAGCGCGGCGGGCTGTACGCGGCGCTCCGCTCCGAGACCGCCGTACGGCTGCTGGAGTCGGCCTGCCGGGCACCCGGCGCGCGCCGGAGCGTGCAGACCGCGACCGTGCCCGACTTCCTCGCGTTCGCCGACCAGTTGGAGCGCGCGCTGCGTCCCCTGTCGCTCGACTGGTACGGCGAGGACGACGGGCTGGGCGCGGTCGACCTCTGCCACGCGGCCTCCGGCGGCTCGGCGGCCCTGTCGGGACTGCTGGCCAAACGCTTCTTCGGGGTCCCGCTCCTGGTCACCGAGTACGGCGTACGGCTGCGGGCGCACTACCTGGCGACGGCGGGCGCCCCGGGTGCGGGCACCGGAAGCGTGGACGTCCTGTCCGGCGCGCCGGTGCGCGCCCTGCTCGCGGCCTTCCACCGACGGCTCGCCGCCGAGATCTACCGCCAGGCGGGCGTCATCACCCCCGGCAACCTGCACGCCCGGCGCTGGCAGGAACGGTGCGGCGCCGACCGCGCCAAGCTGCGGACGGTCTACCCGGGGATGGAGGCGGAACGGTTCGCGGCGTTCGCGGACGAACCCGGCGGTGGCCCCGAGGACAGTGCGGGCGTGGACGGCGTTGGCGTCGGTGGCGTGGACGGCAGTGGCGTCGGCGGCGGTGGCGAGGACGGTCCTGCGACGCTGGTCTGGGTCGGCAGGATCGAACCGGCCAAGGACCTGATCTCGCTGCTGCACGCCTTCGCGGAGATCCGCAGGGCGGAGCCGGACACCCGGCTGCGGATCGTCGGCGCGCCGGTACGGGACGAGGCGGGCGCCGCGTACCTCGCGCACTGCCGGGGGCTGGCGGCCCAGCTCTTCCCCGACGAGGCGGCCGACGCCCACGCCGTCGGCGACAACCCCGTCTCCTTCGAGGAGATCGGCGGCCCCGAGGCGCCCGACCTGCCGGAGGCGTACGGCTCGGGCAGCCTGGTCGTGCTGTCCAGCGTGGTCGAGGGCTTCCCGATCAGCCTGGTCGAAGCGATGTTCTGCGCGCGCGCCACGGTCTCGACGGACGTCGGGGCGGTCGTCGAGGTCATCGGCGGTACGGGACTGGTCGTACCCCCGCGCAATCCGCGGGCGCTCGCGGACGCGTGCGTCGCGCTGCTGCGCGACCCCGAGCGCCGCGCACTCCTGGGCGCCGCGGCCCGCGCCCGCGCACTCGAACTCTTCACCGTCGAGCAGAACCTCGCCGCGTTCCGCGCGCTCTACCTGGAACTCATCTCCCACGCCCCCGTACGACGCGCGGCCGAGTCGGTCGACGCCGACGGAGCCCCCCTGCCCTTCGCCCACCCGGCCGAGACCCATGTCCCGGGCCACTGGACGGCGACCCGCCGCCGGTCCCCGCACACCACCCCGAGCTGGGCGAACCCCACCGGGCCGCGCGTCGGCGCCTACGCCGGAGCGGGGGACCACGATGGCTGACACCCACCACGCCCGCACGACCGGGGCCGGTCACCCGGTGGCCGGGGGCCACGGCCCGGGGAAGAAGGGGAGCGGGCGGCGCGGGGGGTCCGCCGATCCGGTCAAGGCGCTGCTGCACCGGCATCGGGCGCTCTGCGAGCGGGCCGTCGATCCGCTGGAGATCGCCGCCGGACTCGAAGCCCACGGGATCACCGACCGTACCGCCGCGCGCTTCCGGCACCGGGACGTGTTCTCGCTCGCCGAGGAGCTGTACGCACGGGTTCCACAGGGCACCGACGGAGCCGGCGGTGCGGAGGGGACGGTCGGTGCGGACGGCGCCCACGGGGCGGACGGTACCGACGGTGCGGGCCCCGCGCGCCGCCCACGAGGCGCGCGCCCCGCACGGACGGACACGGCACGGACAAGCGCGGCACGGACAGACACGGCACGGACCGGCGCCGCACGGACCGGCGCCGCGTGGGCGGGCGTCGTGCTGCTGCCCGGCGCCGTCGCCTCCCTCACCCTCGCCGGGCTTGAGCACAGCACCGGCCAGCGGCAGCTCGCGATAGCCCTGGCGGGCGCCCTCGCGCTCTCCGGCACGGTGTCCGCCTGCCTCCGCCGCGGCCCCCTGCGCGCCGAGGGCCGTACCGTACCCGCCGCCGGACTCTGGACGTACGCGCTGCTGGCCTACCTGCTCTGCGGCGACGGCCTCCTCACCGCGCTCCTCGACGGCGGCCCCCACGGGCCCTGGCCCGCCACCGCGACCCCCCTCGTGACGCTCGCCGCCGCCGTCGCGCCCGCCGCCTGGTGCGCCCGCCTCTTCTCCGTACGGGCGCGCCGCGGGCTCACCGCCAGCCGCGGCCTCGCCGACTTCGCCGCGCGGGCGCGCCCCCTGCTCCTCGCCGTCGTCGGGCTGTACACCTGCGCCCTCGCCGTGCTGACCCCGCTGACCAACCTGCTCTACGCCGAGAGCGGCGCGCTCGCCCCCACCGTCGCGCTCGGCACCCTGTTCCTGCTCGCCCGGCTCCTCGCCGTCCACGGCTTCTCCGACTCGGCGGCCACCGGCCTCGCCACCGCCTGCGCCCTGGAGGTCCTGGCCTGCGGGTCCGTGCTCGCCGGCCGCCTCCCCGGCTGCGCCGCGCTCGCCGCCCCGGTCCGCGCCCTCGTCGATGCCGCAGGACCGGCCGCCGTACCTGCCCTCGCCTGCGGCGCCGCCGCCCTCGGACTCCTCATCCACGCCGCCGTCGCCCTCTCCCGGGCCTCGGCGCACACCTGACCCCCGCACGCCCCCGGCCCCCACAGCCCTCGGCTCACAGCTCACAGCTCACAGAAGAAGCAGGCAGAAGGAGACGCACGACATGACCCCGCAATCCCCAGTACCGGCCCCCGAGACGGCCCGTCCGCACGGAGGGGGCGCGCGATGAGGGTCCTGCTGCTCGGTGCCAACGGTTTCCTCGGCCGCTTCGTGGCCGACCGGCTGCTCGCCGACCCCGCCGTGCACCTGACCGCGCTCGGCCGCGGCGACGACGCCGACGTACGGTTCGACCTCGCCGGGGGCAGCCCCGGCGCGCTCACCCGGTTCCTGGACGCCGTCCACCCCGGAGTCGTCATCAACTGCGCCGGAGCCACCCGCGGCGGTGCCCGCGAACTCACCCGGCACAACACCGTCGCCGTCGCCACCGTCTGCGAGGCCCTGCGCCGCAGCGGCTGCGGCGCCCGGCTCGTCCAGCTCGGCTGTGCCTCCGAGTACGGTCCCTCCCAGCAGGGCTCGTCCACCGCCGAGGACGCCGTGCCCCGCCCCGGCGGCCCGTACGGCGTCTCCAAGCTCGCCGCGTCCGAGCTGGTCCTCGGCTCCGGGCTCGACGCCATCGTGCTCCGGGTCTTCTCACCGGTCGGCCCCGGCACCCCGGCGGGCTCCCCGCTCGGCCGGCTCGCCGAGGCGATGCGCCGCGCCATGCAGTCCGGCGACGGCGAGCTGAAGCTCGGCGGACTCGGCGTCCAGCGCGACTTCGTGGACGTACGCGACGTCGCGCGCGCCGTGCACGCCGCCTCGCTCTCCGCGGCCCAGGGCGTCGTCAACATCGGCACCGGCCGCGCCGTGAAGCTCAGGGACGCCGCCGCCGTACTCGCCAGGGTCGCCGGATTCGCCGGCGCCCTGAACGAACTCGACCTGCCCCAAGGGCCCCCCGGGCTGCGCGCCGCGCACCCCGTCATCGGCGCCCCCCGCGCCGAGACGGTGGCCGAACACCTGGGCGCGGGCCCGTTCCCGTACCCCGACGGCTGCGGTGCCTGGCAGCAGGCCGACGTACGGACCGCGCGCGACCGGCTCGGCTGGCGCCCGCGGATCAATCTGGAGGAGTCCCTCGCGGACATCTGGATGGAGGCGGCATGCCGCATCTGACCCCGGGCGGAGGCGGCGCGTCCCCCCACCACCGGAACGCGCTGCCTCTCACCGCCCTCCCCCGGGCCGCGCCCCGCCCCGTCCGCGCGGGCGGGCTCGGCCTCGGCGTCCCCGGTTACGCGCACCCGCTGGTCGCGCCCGTCGAGTGGGCCGAACTGACCCGCCAGGACGTCCCCCTGCACTGGGCCGTCCTCAACGTCGCGGACGGCCCCGGCATCCGCCCCGACCCGCACTGCCTCGACACCGCGGGGCGGCTCACCAACGCACGGCTCCGGGTGCTCGGCCATCTGGACCTGGCGTACGGGGGCCGGCCCTTCGAGGAGATCGTCGCCGACGCGCGGCGCTTCCTCGACTGGTACCGGGTCGGCGGCTTCTACCTCGACCGGTGCCCGGCGGGGCGCGCGGAGCTGCCCCACGTACGACGGACGGCCGCGGCCCTGGAGGCGCTGCTGGACGACGTCCACGGCGGCGCCGGTGACGGCGGCTACATCGTCCTCGGACACGGGATCCACCCGCACCCCGGGTACGCGGGGGCCGCCGACCAGCTGGTGACCTTCTCCGGGCCGTGGAGCGACTACCGCTGGTCGCAGGCGGCGGAGTGGACGGCGGAGTACCCGCCGGAGCGCTTCGTCCATCTCGTCCACGGGGTGCCGCGCGCCCGTCTCGACGAGGCGTTGCGCGTCGCGCGCCGGCAAGGGGCGGGGACGATCTTCTTCACGGACCGGACAGGGACGACCGACCCGTTCGAGACCCTGCCCGGCTTCTGGGACGAATTCGTCTCGCGAGTCGGACCGTGTGTCTCGGAATGAGAAGGGCCGTGGCAGTGTTACAGGGAGAACAACCGTACTGAATGACCGGCCAACCCCCTAGTTGAGGTCCCTGTGTCGCTGCCACCCCTGGTCGAGCCCGCTGCCGAGCTCACCGTCGACGAGGTCCGCAGGTACTCCCGTCATCTCATCATCCCGGACGTGGGGATGGACGGGCAGAAGCGGCTGAAGAACGCGAAGGTGCTGTGTGTGGGCGCCGGAGGTCTTGGCTCCCCGGCCCTGATGTATCTGGCCGCGGCCGGTGTCGGCACTCTCGGCATCGTGGAGTTCGACGAGGTCGACGAGTCGAACCTCCAGCGTCAGATCATTCACAGCCAGGCTGACATCGGCCGTTCCAAGGCCGCGTCGGCGCGTGACTCCGTTCTCGGCATCAACCCCTATGTGAACGTGATCCTTCACGAAGAGCGGCTTGAGGCCGAGAACGTGATGGAGATCTTCTCCCAGTACGACCTGATCGTGGACGGCACCGACAACTTCGCCACCCGCTATCTGGTCAACGACGCCTGCGTGCTGCTGAACAAGCCGTACGTATGGGGTTCGATCTACCGCTTCGACGGCCAGGCCAGCGTCTTCTGGTCCGAGCACGGCCCCTGCTACCGCTGCCTCTACCCGGAGCCGCCGCCCCCCGGCATGGTCCCCTCCTGCGCCGAGGGCGGCGTGCTGGGCGTGCTCTGCGCGTCCATCGGCTCCATCCAGGTCACCGAGGCGATCAAGGTACTGGCGGGCATCGGCGACCCGCTGGTCGGCCGACTGGTGATCTACGACGCCCTGGAGATGCAGTACCGCCAGGTCAAGGTCCGCAAGGACCCCGACTGCGCGGTCTGCGGCGCGAACCCGACCGTCACCGAACTCATCGACTACGAGGCCTTCTGCGGCGTCGTCTCCGAGGAGGCCCAGGAGGCGGCGGCCGGCTCGACGATCACTCCCAAGCAGCTCAAGGAGTGGATCGACGAGAAGGAGAACATCGAGATCATCGATGTCCGGGAGCCGAACGAGTACGAGATCGTCTCCATCCCCGGCGCCAAGCTGATCCCGAAGAACGAGTTCCTGATGGGCACCGCCCTGGCGACCCTCCCGCAGGACAAGAAGATCGTCCTGCACTGCAAGACGGGCGTCCGCAGTGCGGAAGTCCTCGCGGTGCTCAAGTCCGCGGGCTTCTCGGACGCGGTGCATGTCGGGGGCGGGGTCATCGGCTGGGTCAACCAGATCGAGCCGGAGAAGCCGATCTACTAGGGCGTGTTTCGAAAGTCCCGCCTGGCCCGCGACGTCTGGCACGCACGCTCGCTGCGTTGCCGGAGTCGTCCGAGTACGTCCGGGCCATCGAGGGTGCCGATCCTCCGCCTCGCGATCGCGCTCGGCATCCGAAGGAGGATTCGGTGTGCCGAGACGGAGCGAGCGGAGCGAGTGCAGTGCACCGGACGCCGCAGGCCGTGCCCTACGGGCGGACGGCGCTACTTTCGAAACACGCCCTAGATCCCGCGGACCAGCCGGATCCCGCGGATCCGTTCCGTACGTCTCCTGGATCCCCAGCGGAGAGGGGCCGGTCCACGCAC